>CAYPGL010000099.1:0-4090 GCA_964410035.1 uncultured Qipengyuania sp.
GACCGGCGAGCTGTTCGACATGGGTGAACTGACTCGTGCCGCACATGACGCAGGCGCGCTGGTTCTGTGGGACCTCTCGCATTCGGGCGGCGCGCTACCGGTGGACCTGAATGGGTGTGGAGCCGATTTCGCCGTCGGCTGCGGCTACAAATATTTTAACGGCGGACCCGGAGCGCCCGCCTATGCCTTCATTGCCGAGATGCATCTGGAGGCCGCGCAGCAACCGCTGACAGGCTGGATGGGCCACGCCGCCCCCTTCGACTTCAGCGACGATTACGCGCCCGCACCGGGCGTGGAAAAGCTGCTCTGCGGCACCGCCCCGATCCTCGGGCTCGCGGCGCTGGAAGTGGGCGTCGACCTCATCGCCGAAATCGGTGTCGATCGGCTCTATGCGAAATCGCAGAAGCTCTCCGAATTCTTCCGCCAGTGCCTCACTGAAAGTGGCGTAACCCTGGATCTCGTCGGTCCTGCGGAGCCCGCGCTCCGCGGCAGCCAGCTTTCCTTCCGTGTAGATGAAGCCTACGCCATCTGTCAGGCGCTGATCGCTCGCGGCGTCATCGGCGATTTCCGTGATCCCGACATCCTCCGCTTCGGCTTCGCCCCGGCCTATCTGCGTTTCGAGGACGTGGCCGAAGCCGCTCGGCATCTTGCAGAAGTACTCGAAACCGGCGAATGGCAGCGCGAAGAATTCCGCGAGCGCGCAGCGGTTACCTGAGCTAGAACTCGATCAGCCGGTAAATCCTTTCTAATTAGGCGCTTCTAGGCTTTCTGGATGAGCCAGAAATCTTCCACTGCGGCGCTCCGATCTATCAACTGTTCGAACCGTGCATTGAACGCAGCATGCGCCCGGCCGATCCTCCTTTGCGCTTGGGCGCGGGTATGGAAGGATTTGCTCGAGAGAAGTGGCAACATCAGCATGCTGTCTCCATAAACATAGATAACTGCAGCTAATGGATTAGGGCGCGCCCTGATTAGAGCTTCCCATGCTGTATGAGCGAGCTGATTCCGTACACGGTCGGATCCACCGGAAGTATATTATCGAAGAGGACGGCGGGGGATCGCCTTCCGGCGTTTCAGAAGTTTTGGGCGCGCGCCTTCCAATGGAACGAGTGCTGATTTCTACCACCATTGTCGCGATTATGCTGCTTGCCTTCTTCGATTCGTAGATTTTCAGGCCCACAAGTAGGGTGGACTGTAAGGCCTAAGCCTCCAGTTCGATGTCCCAATAGAGCCAGTCGCGCCAGGTTTCGTGGAGGTAGTTCGGCGGAAACTGCTTGCCGTGCTGCTGCAATTGCCAGTGCGTCGGACGGATCGGTTCCGCATAAAGCTGCATGCCCGCCTGTTTCGGCGTGCGGCCGCCCTTCTTCATGTTACAGGGCGCGCAGGCGGTGGCGATGTTTTCCCATGTCGTCTTACCACCCAACCTGCGGGGGACGACGTGGTCGAAGGTCAGATTGTGCTGGTCACCGCAGAACTGGCAGGAAAACCGGTCGCGCAGAAACAGGTTGAAGCGGGTGAAGGCGGGAAACTCGCTCGGCTTCACATATTGCTTCAGCGCGATGACGCTGGGGATCTTCATATCGAGATTGGGCGAATGGACCTCGCGGTCGTAGGTCTCAATCACGTCCACCCGGTCGAGGAAGATCGCCTTGATCGCCGTCTGCCACGGCCACAGGCTCAGCGGGTAATAGGACAGCGGCGTATAGTCCGCGTTGAGCACCAGGCTCGGGCACGATTGCAGGTTGCGCGTCGGATCCTCGGCGCTACTTCGGAACCTAGCGGCCCTTTCCAGCAGTTCGGCCCTGAACACTTTGGCGTTCTCCCCGATCTCTTGGGTCTGATACATCCACTTGCACGGGAAAGCGTCAAGTCTGTTACGCACTTGCTATCCACAGACTTGTCCCGTGCATATCCACATGGGCCGCAGTAGGAGACACGTATGGTGGTCACCCGTTTCGCGCCGAGTCCCAATGGATCGTTGCATCTCGGCCACGCCTTTTCGGCGATTGCGGCGCACGACATCGCGAAAGAGCGGGGCGGGCGCTTCCTCTTGCGGATCGAGGATATCGACGGCGAACGCTCGCTGCCCGAAAAGGCTGAAGAGTTCCGTAAGGATCTCGCCTGGCTGGGTCTCGAATGGGAGGACGTGCCAGCGCAATCCACCCGGCTGGCGAATTACGAAGAGGTGGCGCAATACCTACTGCGCGAAGGCTTGCTCTACCCCTGCACATGCACGCGCAAGGACATCGCCGCGCGCAATCCGCGCATGGGGCCGGAAGGTGCGGTCTATCCCGGTACCTGCAAGGGGCAGGCGCTCGATCCGGACATGCCGGCGGCGCTACGGCTCGATATCGACCGCGCGATGGCTGGCTTGGGCGAACTCTTCTGGGAAGACGAGGTCAATGGGACGCAGATCGCCGATCCGCGGCCCTTTGGCGATGTAGTGCTGGTGAGGAAGGATTCGCCCGCCAGCTATCATCTCGCCGCAACGCTCGACGATGCCGGCGACGGGGTGACGCTGGTCACGCGAGGGCAGGACCTGTTCTCCTCCACCCATATCCACCGCGTGCTGCAGGAACTGCTCGGCCTGCCGGTGCCGACATGGCACCACCATCCGACCCTGCTGGACGAGGAGGGCGAGAAGCTGGCCAAGCGGCGCGGCTCGCCCAGCCTGGCCGACCGCCGCGCAGCAGGCGAGGATGGGCGAGCGCTCGCACGCCAGCTTAGGATGGGGGAATTCCCCGCTGGAATTACTCTGGCGAATGCCTAAGTAGGGCGCATGAACACAGTCCTCGTCATCGTCCTGCTCCTGGCCATGATCATGGTCGTCATCTCGCTCGTGCGCGGAGTGGTCGCGTTCCTTCAAAGCACCAAGATCGACTTGGAAAGCGGCCAGCAGGTCGACGCCACGGAGATGCAGCTGAAGCAGAACAAGGCGATGATGGCGCGCGTGAAATGGCAGGCGGTGGCGATTGTGATCATCGCCGTGATCCTCGCGACCGCCAGCTGATCCGCCGCCATCAGTGGTCAAGCTCAATAAGATCTACACTCGCACCGGGGACGACGGCACTACGGGCCTTGTCGATGGATCGCGTCTGCCCAAACATGCCGCGCGCATGGAGGCGATCGGCGCCGTGGACGAGGCTAATTCCGCGCTCGGCCTCGCCGCTGTGGCGCTGGCCCCCAGCGAACATGGCGAAGCGCTCAATCGCATTCAGAACGACCTGTTCGACCTTGGCGCCGATCTTGCGACACCGGCTGGGAAGGGTGATGATTTCAGCCCCTCGGAAATGGTATTGCGGATCGTGTCGGCGCAGGTCGAATGGCTCGAAAAGGGTATCGATGCCCTCAACGCAAATCTACAACCGCTGACCAGCTTCGTGCTTCCCGGCGGGACCGAGCAGGCCGCGCGTCTCCATGTCGCCCGCGCTGCAGCCCGGCGCGCCGAGCGTGCAATGACGTCTATGGCCGCTACCGAGCCGACCAATCCGCAGGCGCTTGCCTATATCAACCGCCTGTCGGATTACCTCTTCGTGCTCGCCCGCGTTGCCAATGACGGCGGTACGAGTGACGTGAACTGGATTCCGGGCGCGAATCGCTAGCCAACGCTCCGCTCCCTCGTTAGACCGCGCGCTTTGCTGCAAGTGCGAAGGGATTTTTCGATGAGCAAGACGATCGCCATTATCGGCGCGGGCCAGATGGGTTCGGGCATCGCCCAGACCATCGCCCAGAACGGCATGGACGTCCTGCTCGCCGACGTCAGCCTTGAACTGGCAGAACAAGCCGTGGGGAAGATCGACAAGGCACTGGGTAAGCTGGTCGGACGCGGCAAGATCGAGATCGCCGAGGCGGACGCCGCGATGAAGCGCATCACCCCGGTCGGCGACTATGACCGGATGGGTGAGGCCGAATTCATTATCGAAGCGGCGACTGAGAAGGAAGAAATCAAGAAAGCGATCTTTGAGAAGGCGGGCGAGAAGCTGAGCGCCGATGCCATCATGGCTTCGAACACCAGTTCGATCCCCATTACCCGCATGGGAAATTACGCGCCCGATCCATGAAATCGGGCACCACCGCGCGCATCTTGGGA
>CAYPGL010000099.1:4100-6453 GCA_964410035.1 uncultured Qipengyuania sp.
GGCCATGGCCACGAGCCGACGCGACCGGGTCATCGGGCTGCACTTCTTCAACCCGGTTCCGGTGATGGGGCTCATCGAAGTCATCCCCGGGCTGGCGACCTCCGAAACGACGACCGAACGCACCAAGGCCCTCGCCGAAGCGCTGGGCAAGGAAGTGGTGCTCAGCCAGGACGAGCCCGGCTTCGTCGTCAACCGTATCCTCCTGCCGATGATCAACGAGGCCGTCTTCGTGCTCGGCCAGTCGACCGCCGCGATCGAGGATATCGACAAGGGTTGCCGTCTCGGCCTCAACCACCCGATGGGGCCGCTGCAACTGGCCGATTTCGTAGGGCTCGATACCTGCCTCGACATTCTGATGGTACTCTACAAGACTACGCGCGACACCAAGTATCGTCCGGCTCCGCTGCTGGTGAAATATGTTGAGGCGGGCTGGCTTGGCCGCAAGACCGGTCGCGGGTTCTACGATTATTCGGGCGAAGAGCCGGTTCCAACACGGTGAGGGGCCAGATAACGGGCCAGAAGACGGGAACGGGGCGGAAGCGCCGCTCGTTCATGGGGAAAGGAGATTTTCCCAATGAGTGACAGCAAGACCAACACCCCCGTCGGCGAAAGCCAGGAAGCGCGCCAGGCGAACCTCGCCCCCGAAACGCACAATGACGAGCAGGACGATCACCGCAACCAAGCGCAGGAAGTTGCCGAGGAAGCGCGCGGCGTAACCACGGAAACCCGCTCGCCGACAGAAAGCGAAAAGGACGACAACAAGTCCGGCCTGATGGGCGATTCCACGCAGGACACAGTCGATCACATGCGCGATATGGAAAGTTCGGGCCGCGTCGACATGGGGGCCTATCGCGGCGAGGATAACCACGACGACAATGTCGACAAATACGGCAAGGGCCACAAGCCCGACGGCCTGCGCGGCGACGGCACATGATCAGCGGTTATCGAGAGTACCGTCGTTGAGTAACCAAAGGCCGGCAGTCAGCAGGATTGATCCGAACGCTACCGAATAGGCCAGAAGGCGGAAATTCGGCCGGGCGATCGGATCGAACTTGTGCGAATGGAGGTGCTTCATCGTGTGGCGGGCGCGCCGCTGGGCATTGATCGCCAGCCACCCACCTGCGAGGATGAACAGTGTGGCGATCGCCTTGGCCAGCCAGGGCGGATCGAAATCACCGAAAACCGCCTTGAAGGCGAGGCCAATACCTATGGCCGCAAAGGAGGTGCGCACCCATCCCGCGAAGGTGCGTTCCATCGCCATGATATTCCGGTCTTCGGCAAGATCTGTACGAACCTCCGCCCAATGAGTGCTTTTGTCCGCATCGCCGGATGGATCATCTTGCGCCATGTGCGATTAACCGCAGTAGCGCGATCGGGGTTCCCGACCGGTCAGTCGGGTTCGGTATCCACAAGCGGCTTGGCATCGTTAATCAGATAGCTCTTGTCCTCGGGAGCCGTATCGACCGGCCCCTCATTGACGCCGGCATCCGCATACCAGCTATCCAAGGTTATCGGCTCATCTGGCGAAGGGCTGGCCGTATCGGTCGGAGCGTCGCCCAAGGCCATGGAAGCTTTACTTGACGTCAAATCTTGCACGGCAGAGCCGGCGGCGTGTTTGGTCAAAAAGGTTCGCTCCGAACTGCGCATCTGCGCCTCGCGGCCGAAATAGCTTTGCAGGACATACAGGCCACCGCCGCACAGGGCGATAATGAGAGCCAGTCCTATGAAGGTCGAGCGCAGTGACATCGCGCCGCATCTTGGTGAGAATTGGTTAATATCCGCTTTTCGCGGCTTCGGCTTTCAGGCGATAAAGTTCGTCCAGCGCCTCACGCGGGGAAAGCGCATCCACGTCGAGCGCATCCAAGGCATCGCGAAGGGCATCGCGCTTTTCCTCCTCGGCCGCCGCAGTCACTGCGAAGAGCGGCAGATCGCCCAGTCCCGCCGCGAGACCACCCGTTTCCGCACGGCCCTTTTCCAGCTTGTCGAGCACCGCTTTGGCGCGCTTGATCACCGGCGGGGGTACGCCTGCCAGCTTCGCGACCGAAAGGCCGTAACTGCGGTCGGCTGCGCCCCTAGCCAATTCGTGCAGCAACACAAGGTCGCCCTTCCACTCGCGCGCGCGGACATGGTGGAGGCTGAGCGCGTCACAGGTTTCGGCCAGCCGCGACAGCTCATGATAGTGCGTGGCAAAGAGGCAGCGGCATTTCAATTGCTCGTGCACGGCTTCGACTACTGCCCAAGCGAGCGCCATGCCGTCATAGGTAGACGTGCCGCGTCCCACCTCATCGAGGATCACGAAGCTGCGTTCGGTTGCCTGCGAAAGGATCGCTGCGGTCTCGACCATCTCGACCAT
>CAYPGL010000100.1:0-6446 GCA_964410035.1 uncultured Qipengyuania sp.
TCCAGTCGCAGACCAAGGACCGCCTGACCTCGCCCGAAGCCGCCAAGCTGGTCGAGAACGCGGTCCGCGACCATTTCGACCACTTCCTCGCCGACAATATGGACCGCGGCAAGGCGCTGCTGGGCCAGGTGATGGAGCGGATGGACGAGCGCCTGCGCCGCAAGCAGGAACGCGAGATAAAGCGCAAGACTGCAACCAACGCCAAAAAGCTGCGCCTGCCTGGCAAGCTCACCGACTGTTCGGGTGAAGGCGACGGAGAAACCGAACTTTTCATCGTCGAAGGCGACAGTGCTGGGGGCAGTGCCAAGCAGGCACGCAACCGCAAGACGCAGGCGATCCTGCCGATCCGAGGGAAAATCCTGAACGTCGCCAGCGCCACTGCCGACAAGATCCGCGCCAATAGCGAAATCGCCGACCTGACGCTCGCGATGGGCTGCGGCACACGCAAGGAGTGCGACCCGGAGAACCTGCGGTACGACCGCATCATCATCATGACCGACGCCGATGTCGATGGTGCGCATATCGCCACGTTGCTCATGACGTATTTCTTCCAGGAAATGGCCGAAGTCGTGCGCGGTGGGCATCTCTACCTGGCGCAGCCCCCGCTTTACCGCCTCACCGCGGGGAAAGAGAGCCGCTATGCGCGTGACGATGCCCACCGCAAGGAGTTGGAGGACACCGTCTTCAAGGGCAAGAAGGTCGATGTCGGCCGCTTCAAGGGGCTCGGCGAGATGAACCCACAACAGTTACGCGAAACCACAATGGCCCCTGAAACGCGCAGCTTGATCCGCATAACGCTGCCTGCAGAGTTCGAGCAGCGGGCAGTGGTTAAGGAATTGGTCGACCAGCTCATGGGCCGCAATCCGGAACACCGGTTCAATTTCATCCAGAACAACGCAGGCGAATTCGACCGCGAAATGATCGATGCCTGACCGCTCCGATCCGAAGGCGGGTCTGAAAAGCGATGGCGACATCATGGCTGGGGACCGACGGATCGCCCGTACCGATACGGCCCTGCCTGATTGGTACGTATCCGACGCGGCTTATCGTCCCCTACCCATCGTGTGGTTTGGCGGGGCTTTGATACTCCAAGTGATCATCCAGCCCGCGCTCTTCTGGTTCTTCGCTGTAACAATCGGAGCCCCGCCGCTCCTCATCACAGCGATTGCGTTGTCTGCCAGCGTTATGATCTGGTATTTCGCAATGCGACGCGGAATGGACACAGCATCCCTCGCATGGCGAGCCGCAACCGTTGCAATGCTTGCTTTCTTCTTTTCGTTCACCGCGTTAACGGCTCTGGCGTAAGTCACCAGCAAGGCGAAGTTTATGCCAGATCGGGTCCGTCAACGTTACGAGAAAATTGGGCGCCGCCGGGTGATCGGACTGCTTGGTATCGGCATCGCCCTGCTGGCGATCGCCATTCTTGCAGCCTTCGTGACTCTCGGAGCGATTAGCGAGGACACCGACGAGGTCGAACTCGTGATGGAGCGACAGGCAAGTATCGACAGCCTTTCTACTTACAACGAGCAGATTGCTGCGGGGCAGCGCGGTTTCCTGCTTCAGCCCGACCCCGACTTTGCGCGCGTTGTGCGCGAAGCCAGCGCCGATTACGAAGCCGAACAGGCCCGTCTCGAAGAATTGCTCGTCGATGACAGCCAAATGAAAAAGCTCGAGCAAATTCGCCGACTGAATGCCGAGCGAACAGTTCTCGTCGACGCCATGTTCGCCGATCCGGCCACAGCTTTTCTGGAGGCCAGGAACATCGACTTCAGCGATGACAGAAGTGTGCTGATCACGCAGCAAATACGTGAAATAGCTAGGTCGATGTCTGACTTCGAAGCCGAGGAACTGGCCCGTCGAAATCGGGCGCAACTAAGTTCGCTTGTGCAGTTCTACGTCGTTGGCGGCATCGCCACCCTCCTCCTTTTGGGAGTATTGGTGAGCGCAGTTCTCGTTGTATTGCGCTACAATCGTGAGCTGGCACAGGCTCAGGTCAGCCTCCGAGATGCCAATGTCGGACTGGAAGAAGCCGTTCAGAAACGCACTGCCGAGCTATTGCGCGCCAATGAGGAAATCCAGCGCTTCGCCTATATCGTCAGTCATGACCTGCGTTCGCCATTGGTCAACGTGTTGGGCTTCACATCGGAACTTGACGAAGCGCGCAAGACCATCCGGCAGCACCTTTCAGAACTTTACGAAAGCAACCCCGACCTGCGTGACGATGAAGTTTGGCTGGCGGTGGATGAAGATTTGCCAGAGGCCCTCGCTTTCATTCGAACATCGACCGAGAAAATGGATCGGCTGATCAACTCCATTCTCGAGTTGTCGAGGCAAGGCCGGCGCAAACTCCAACCCGAGCCGCTTAACATGGAAGGTCTGGCTGGGGACATCGTGACCTCACTTCACCAGCGCGCAGAAGATGCAGGCGCTTCGGTCCAAGTCAAAGCGATCCCAGACCTCGAGAGCGACCGCATCGCAGTCGAGCAGATTCTGCAAAATCTCATCGAAAATGCGCTCAAATATCTCAGCCCCAACCGCGCCGGCGAAGTGACAATCGAAGGTAGCAAATCCGTCGGCACTGTCCGCATCGATGTGATCGACAACGGGCGGGGGATTGCACCGGAGGATCACGAGAGAATTTTCGAACTCTTCCGCAGAGCGGGAGCTCAGGACCAAGAGGGCGAAGGCTTGGGTCTCGCCAATGCTCGCGCTCTGGCCTATCGCCTGGGCGGAACGATCGAGGTCGATTCCGAGCTTGAGCAGGGCGCCCGTTTCAGGCTTTCACTTCCCATGAAATTCGTTGCCCAGGAGGCACTTGCATGAATTCTCAACAAACAGTCGGCATCGTCATGATCGAAGATGACGAGGGCCATGCCCGCCTGATCGAAAAGAACATCCGCCGTGCGGGTATATCCAACGACATCAAGCATTTCACCGACGGAACGTCCGGGCTTGATTACATGTTCAATGACCCCAGCGGCCCCGCCCACAATGGCCCTGCTCTTGTCCTGCTGGATCTGAATCTTCCGGATATGAGCGGAACATCTATTCTCGAAAAGATCAAGGCGGACGAGAAGCTACACCGCACGCCAGTGGTCGTCCTGACGACGACGGATGACAAGGTTGAAATCCAACGCTGCTATGATCTCGGATGTAACGTATACATCACCAAACCTGTAAATTACGAGAGCTTCGCCGATGCGATTCGCCAGCTCGGGTTGTTTCTCTCGGTAATTCAGGTCCCCTCGGTAGACGACCAATAGAACCGAAGAAAATCCTCTATGTCGATGATGACGCCGGCCTGCGGCGGCTGATCCAACGCGCGCTGAAAAAACGTGGCTTTGTTGTCGAAACCGCCGAGACTGCAGATGAAGGCCTTGAGCTCATGCGGACCGAGGCCTTCGATCTGGTCGCCATCGATAATCATATGCCGGGAAAGAGCGGTCGCCAGATGCTCGATGAGATTGTCGCGCAGGATGGGCATCCGCCAGTCGTTTTCGTGACCGGGGATAGCGATACGGCGGTCGCCGTCGAGGCGATTCACGCCGGCGCATCCGACTTCGTAGTGAAGACCGTAGGAGAGAGCTTCTTCGATTTGCTGGATGGTCGGTTTCGGCAGGCATTTCTGCGGGACCAGCTGGAACGGGAAAAGCGTCAGGCTGAGGCGGACCTCCGCGAGGCGAATGAACGTCTCGAAATGCTGGTCCGGGAAGTCCACCACCGTGTTTCGAATTCCCTGCAGATGGTCCAGAGTTTCGTGTCGATGCAGGCCAATCAGACATCCGAACCGGCAGCGAAGGACGCGTTGGAAGCGACGCAGAACCGCATCAAGGCTATCGGAAAGGTTCACCAGAACCTCTATACCCGCGGTGATCTTAGCACGATCGATCTCGACGAATATCTGGAGACCCTGGTTGCCGAGTTGCGCGCGAATATGTCCGAGAACGCAAATTCGGTAGAACTGGTTTTCGCCGCGGACCCTGTCGAAGTTTCACCCGACGATGCTGTAAACGTCGGCGTGGTAGTCAATGAACTGGTTAGCAATGCGGCGAAATACGCTTTCCCGGAAAACAGGACCGGCAAAGTCAGCGTCAAACTTTCATCTCTGAACGATGGTTACAGCGTCACGGTGAGCGACAATGGCGCCGGGATTGCCGATGGTGCAGCACCCGAGGGCACCGGACTCGGGATGCGTATCATTAAAGCTATTACACGTAGCCTAGGGACCGAACTCGAAAAGGTAGATTGCGAGACCGGCACCAGCCACCGCATCGTGATAAGTGCCGAATAATCAGCTATTCGCTCAGCCGCGTTTTTACCGAAATTTTGCCTTTCAGCGTCTTGTGTACGGGGCACTTGTCGGCAATTTCAAGCAAACGTGCTCGCTGCTCTTCTGATAGCTCGCTCCCGCTGAGATCAATTTCTCGAGTGATGAGTTGGTGCGCCATGCCATCCTCTTCCGTCACGCATTCTTCGCAATCTTTCGCATGGTCACTTGAGTGAACAAGCTTGATTTTCACTCCTTGTAGGGGCCAATTTTTTCGCTTCGCATACATCCCGAGGGTCATTGATGTGCATGCCCCCAAGGCACCCAGCAAAAGATCGTATGGCGTTGGACCAGCATCGTCACCACCGTAGGACTTCGGTTCGTCGGCGATGAAGCTGTGACCAGTAGTATGGACTTCCGTTCCAAAATTGCCGTGACCCATACAGGTCACCACGCCTTCCTCAGGCATCGGCCAGTCTTCGCGAAGGGGGAGGTAGCGACCCGCCCAACCTGCAATGACGCTTGCTGCGAATTTTGCATCGTCCTCTTGCAGAAGAAGATGGTCAGCACCTTCCAGGCTCATGAAGCTCTTAGGATGACGGGCAGCCTGGAAAAGTGCACTGGCGTGTTCGATTCCGACGACGTCATCGGTCGGGGAATGGAGAAACAGCAGCGGCTTTCGCAAGCGGCCAACTTCGGCCAGCAGGTCGGTGCTCTCAACCTTTTCGATAAACTCGCGGCTCAGGGTAAATTCGCGGCCTCCAATCTTGACCTCGCCCTCGCCCCTGTCACGTATCCTTTCGAGATCGCCGTCAATGTTCGAAAGGACATGGGGCACATCCGATGGTGCCCCGATGGTTGCAATCGCCGCGATCTTATCGAAGCCGAGTTCGTCGGCAGCGGCAAGGACTGCTGCACCTCCAAGGCTGTGCCCCACAAGCAGTATTGGCTGAGAGAACCTGTCGATCAGTTCCTGTGCCGCTGCCACTAGATCCGAAACGTCCACGGCAAAGCCCGCTCTTCCGAATTCGCCACCACTTCCACCAAGCCCTGTGAAGTCGAAGCGGAGGCACACTATGCCCTGACCCGCCAATTGCCTTGCTACAGCAACAGCCGCCTTGCTGTTCTTCGTACAGGTAAAGCAATGGGCGAAAAGGGCAGCTCCCCGCACCAGCCCCGTCGGAAGCTCGAGCGATCCAGTCAGATCATGCCCAGCATCTGTGGTGATGGTGATGTTTTCCGTCGGCATGATCCCTCCGTCGTTCCTAGGACTTACGATCATAACGCCCCCTTGCCCTTGAAGTGCCAGCGCCCTAACGCATCCGTAAAGTTGCAAGGGAAAACCGATGTCTGAGACGACCCGTTTCGAAGGTACGCAGTCCTATATCGCCACCGAAGACCTGAAGGTGGCCGTAAATGCAGCCGTCACGCTTCGCCGTCCGCTTCTGGTCAAAGGAGAGCCCGGGACAGGCAAGACGGTTCTGGCTCACGAGATCTCGAAAGCGCTGGATGCTCCGCTAATCGAATGGAACGTCAAATCGACCACCAAGGCGCAGCAGGGCCTGTATGAGTATGACGCGGTGGCCCGCTTGCGCGACGGTCAGCTTGGCGACGAGCGTGTTCACGATATCTCAAATTACATCAAGAAGGGCAAGCTGTGGGAGGCGTTCACCGCGCCGGAACTGCCTGTCTTGCTAATCGACGAAATCGACAAGGCCGATATCGAGTTCCCGAATGATCTCCTGCAGGAACTCGACCGCATGAGCTTCGATGTCTACGAGACCCACACTCGGATCGAGGCGAAGGAACGGCCCATCGTGGTCATCACCTCGAACAATGAAAAGGAACTGCCCGACGCATTCCTGCGCCGCTGTTTCTTCCATTACATCAAGTTCCCCGACCGCGAGACGATGCGCGACATCATCGAGGTCCACTTCCCCGACATCCAGAAAAACCTCGTCAGCAAGGCGATGGAGATCTTTTACGAACTGCGCGACGTACCTGGCCTCAAAAAGAAACCTTCGACGAGCGAACTGCTCGACTGGCTCAAACTACTGTTGAACGAGGACATGCCCCTTGAGGTGCTGCAGGACAGCAATCCCAACAGCGCAATCCCGCCGCTGCACGGGGCACTGCTTAAGAACGAACAGGATGTGATGATGTTCGAACGCCTTGCCTT
>CAYPGL010000101.1:0-6423 GCA_964410035.1 uncultured Qipengyuania sp.
GGGGTGAGACAATCTTCGTCCACGAGATGGCTCACAACATTCTCTTCGCGATCGACGCCGTCGATCCGGCACTCTACGCCGCGGTCGAAGCGGCTTACGCCGATGCCCTCGCAAATGACCTCTGGCTCAACGAATATGCCACGACGACTATCCAGGAATATTGGGCTGAAGGTACGCAGATATGGTTCAATTCGAACCGGCTCCTGGTGGTGGAGGGACGCCAGATTCTGAACCACTCAGACCTCGAGGCCTATGATCCGCAACTCTACGATGCGCTTGCCGAGGCTTATAGTGACAGCCACCGCCTGAAATCCGACCCCTTCCACATGAGCGAAGCGCGCGTGCCCCCGGAGCCGGTCCCGGAGAATACCGCGGAAGTGTGCTAGTTGGCTGCTGGCTCCACGCGTCGGACATCGATGATCGTTACCGGTTCGGCCAGCATCTGGCCCCTCATCCAGCCTTCGCCTTTGTCGGCATCGCGCGGCATGGCGTGGATCGCGTGCACCACATCCATTCCCTCGACCACATAGCCGAAGACTGCGTAACCTGCAGCGGTGTCGGGATCATCGGCACCGGGCTGGGCATCGAGCCCCGTCTGATCCTTTATCATGATCGAGAAGTCGCCTGTCGCCGAACCCGGTTCCAGCCGCGCCATCGAAAAGGCACCGTCGGTGTGGCTCAGGCCGGTTTCATCGGTCGGCTCGTGCACGACGCCGTCCAGCATGCGTTCCGGGTCGTTCTGTGTTCCGCCCTGGATCAGACCATTGGGTGGTTCGCCCCAGTCGAGATGCATTGCGCGGTAGAAAACGGTGCCGTCGAAGCGGTCTTCGTCCACATAGCGAAGAAAGTTCGCGGCGGTAGCAGGGGCGCGTTCGATCTCGATCTCGGCGGTAATTTCGCCAGTGGTGGTCTCGAAAACGACCAGGGTGGTCTCGGCCTCCTCCTGTGCCGTGCCATCCTGAGCGGAGAGCGGTGTGGCGACAAGAACAAGCGCTGGCAGGATTCGTAGCAGCATTTCGGGACCATAGCTCGTTCGTGGATCAAATGATATTCGCGATCAGGCCCCTTTCCCAGGCGTCCTCGCTCGACATATACCAGTTCTCTGGCGCCCTCCCGCGTATCTCTTCGAGATCGACATCGGAACTTTCGGCAAGGGACCTGAAGCCTGCTTCCTCGATTGCGATCGATTGTTCAATCTCGTTCAAGGCCGCCTTCAACTGGGCTGTGCAACTGCGGAGTGGCCCTGAAAGAGAAATGGTTCTCTGGATTTGTCGTTCATGCACGAGCAGCGTCGTATCGCGCGTGAGGAACCGGCATTGCACTAGGAAACCGGCCATGAACGTGGCTCCGGCCGAGTAGACCGCTGCCTTGCCCAGGAAATAGATGGTTCGGCCAGCTTCGCGCAGCAGGCGGACATCGTCCGCCATGGCCCGCGCAATTTCGGGATTTCCGCCGAGAGTGGTGAGGGCGATTACCAAGGGACCGTCGGTCGGAGCAGCATTGAGCTGGTTGCGAAATTCTGCGTACATGGCCTCGTTTACGCTGCCCATCAGCCTGAGTTGGGGTGCAGTAAGCACATCGTTGCGGTCATTGTCGTCCATCGGTCATCCCTGATACCCTCGTCGAAGTCTCCTTGCAGTGTTCGGGCAACCCTGTTGTTCCTGAACAATCATTCATCCCGGCTTAATGTTTACAGACGTAGTCGTAGTGTCTACAGACGTAATCGCATGAACAAAGCCAGCCAGGGAGCGAGTTGAAATGGCGCAGAAAAAGCAGGGACCTGGCGACCGGATCAGCGAAGCCGAACATGCGGTCATGGAAGCGCTGTGGGAGGAAAACCCGTTGGCTGCGGCAGAAGTCTGCGAACGGGTCTGCATCGCCAACGACTGGTCGATCGCGACCGTCAAGACACTGCTCAGCCGCCTCGTCGCAAAGGGCGCCGTCGGTACCGAGCCGGACGGTCGCAAGTTTCTGTATCGTCCGTTGGTCGAGCGTGATGAATACGTCGGGGGCGAAAGCCGCCGTCTCGTCGATCGGTTGTTCGGAGGACGGGCAGCGCCGCTATTCGCCCATCTGGCCGAAAACGAGGCGCTGACCGATGACGACCTTGAGGAAATCGAAGCGCTCCTGAGGGAGTTGCGCAGATGATCGATCTGTTACAGCAGGCCTGGGACCTGTTCCTGTTCGACACCCTTTTGTGGACCGGCGCATTGATTGCACTGGTCATGGTGCTGCGTCGACCTGTTGCCCGCCATTTCGGCGCCGGTGCTGCCTATGCGCTGTGGTTTCTTCCGCTGGCCCGATTGATCGTTCCTCCCTTCACCTTGCCCGGCTGGATGCGCCCCGAAGGGCAGGCGTCACCCGTGGCTGACCCCGCAGTCGTTCCTGCAGTGGACGTCGCTTTCGCTCCAGTGGTCGAGCCAGACCTGGCCGAGCCAGTCGTCCTTATGGCAAGTGAGCAGCCGGTAGACTTTCTTACCCCGCTACTCCTGCTTTGGCTGGGCGGCGCATTGATCATGCTGGTGCGCCGCTTCTGGCTCTATTTCGAGCTTCGCCGCGAACTGCTTCTGGACGCGCGACCGGTTGGCGAAGTCGGCTCGATCCGGCTTATCGAAACGCCTGCGATTTCCGGTCCGATGGCTTTCGGGGTCATCGACCGCGTCGTCGCTCTTCCCGACGGCTTCATGGCAAGCCGCGAGCGTTGCCAGCGAGACCTCGCCATTGAGCATGAACTTGCCCATCACCGCGGGGGAGATCTTTTGGTCAACATGGCAGTGCAGCCGCTGTTTGCGATTCACTGGTTCAACCCGATGGGCTGGCTGGGATGGCACGCACTCCGGCGCGATCAGGAAGCCTATTGCGACGCCCGCGTCGTGGCTGCCCGTCCACGGGAAGAACGCGCTGCCTATGCAGGTATCATAGCTGATTTCGCTCGCCGTCCCGCGATTGCGCCGCGCCCCGCGCTGGCCGCGCCGATGGCCTGTCCGGTTCTGGGGGACAAGTCGATAATCCACCGATTGAGGAGCTTATCCATGTCCGATATTTCACCGCGCCGCCGCCTGATCGGGCGCGCCGCGATTGCCACTGCCTTCCTGACCGTGCCGCTCACTGCTTCCATCGTTTACGCTGAGGATGCGCCGAGCGTACTTGCGGCGGCGACTCAGGCCGCAGAGGTTGAGGAATGGAACGCTGCGGAAGTCCGCCAGAAAGAGACTGCGCCCGACGTCCAGATCGACCGGCAGTTCGAAGAGGCCGAGCGGGATTTGGCCGAGGCGGAACATGATTTCAATCAGGCCGAGCGCGAGGTTGTCGAAATCGAGCGTGAGATCGAAGCCGGCGAGGATCGTGAGATCGTCAAGCGCAAGATCCGCTACAACGGCAAGGATTGGAGCGAGATGAGCGAAACCGACCGCGCCAAGTTCCGCGAGGAAATGGCCGAGCTTCGCGAGAAATTCGGGGAAAATGGCGAACTGCGCGAGGAAATGCGCGAACTCCGCCGCCAGTTCGGCGAAAACGGAGAAATGCGCCGCGAAATCCGGCTGGCCGTTGCCGAGGCGCAGGCAGGTGCGGCGCATGCACGTGCCATGGCTCCGAAAGTCGTCGTATCCTGCAAGGAGGAATACTCGCCCGTTTCCTCCCAGACCGATGCGGATGGCAAGACAACCCTGTTTGTTTGCGAAAGTGCAGGGGAAAAGATTGCTCTCCGCGCCATGAAGCAGGCCCGCGCAACCATCGCGAACGAGCGATCACTTTCGGCCGAGGAGCGCGCCGAGGCGCTTCGGTCTCTAGACGAAGAGATTGCCGATCTGGAACGGGCGAACTGACGCGGCACTCCTAGGCTGCGCCACCGAGGGCGGGCTTGCCCTTTCGGGAAGCCCGCCTTTCTCAGCTCAAATTGGTGTACTCATCGCATACGCTATCGTCGCCGCGTAAACCTGCACGCAGGGCTTCGCTTCGCTGGGCGCTGGTACCGTGCGTGAAGTTCTCTGCCGATACGCGGCCCTGCGTCAGGCGATCATCGCCGATCGCGGACGCTGCCTGCATGCCTTCCTCGATATCGCCGGGTTCGATCAGGTTGCGGTTCCTGCCAGCCCAGACACCTGCATAGCAATCGGCCTGCAATTCCATGCGGACCTGTAACTGGTTGCCCTGCGTCTGTCCGACCTGCCCTTGAACGCTGCGGATCTGGTCGGATACGCCCGTAATCGTCTGGATGTGATGGCCGTATTCGTGCGCGAGGACATAATAGCGCGCGAAGTCGCCGCTGTTGCCCGACATTTGGGCGAGCTGGTCGTAGAAGCTGGTGTCGATATAGATCGTCTGGTCGCCCGGACAGTAGAACGGCCCCATGGACGAACTCCCCGATCCGCAGGCCGTGCGCACCGAGCCGCTATACAGATCGAGCGTAGGCTGCTGGAAGCGATCGCCCAGCCCCTGCTCCTCGAAAGCGCGCGCCCAGGTGCTGTTGAGCGAATCCAGCCCGTTGCACGCCTCCCGGGCATAGGCACTTGAACTGCAGATTGCTTGCTCATCGGTATTCGCAGGGCCCGCTTGCTGGGTGCCCTGCTGGACACTCTCGACCGTGGCTGCGGTTTGAAACGGATCGAGACCGAATACGAAATAACCCAGCGCGGCAATAACGATGGTGCCGCAACCCAGGCCCCCTGCTTTGCCGACACCACCTCCGCTACTCGAGCGAACGTTGATATTGCCGGTGTCAAACGGATTGAGACGCATCCTACTCCCCTTTGGATTGGCCGCTTTACACTAGGCTCACGGTGCGCAATGGCCACTTCGATTGTAGCCGTAACGCTCGGAGGGCCAAATGTTTCTTGAAGGTAAGCGCGCACTCGTCACCGGATCCACCAGCGGCATCGGTCTCGCCATCGCTCGGGCGCTGAATACGGAAGGGGCCAAGGTGATCCTCAATGGCTTCGGCGACGAGGGGGAGATTGCTCGGCTCTGCGAAGAACTCGGCGCCAGCCATTCCGGTGCCGACCTGACCGACACCGCACAGATCGAAAGGATGATGGCGGACGCGGGGGAAGTGGACATCCTCGTGAACAACGCGGGCATGCAACATGTTTCGCCAGTCGAGGATTTCCCGGTCGAGAAATGGAATACGATAATCGCGCTCAACCTCACCGCCGCGTTCCACACAACGCGGCTTGCCGTGCCTGGAATGAAGGCAAAGGGCTGGGGACGCATCATCAACACCGCCAGCGCGCATTCCAAGGTCGCGAGCCCTTTCAAGAGTGCCTACAATTCGGCCAAGCACGGTCTGGACGGTTTCACCAAGACCATCGCGCTGGAACTGGCTGAATATGGCGTTACTGCCAATTGCATCAGCCCCGGCTATGTCTGGACGCCGCTGGTCGAAAACCAGATCCCCGACACGATGAAGGCAAGGGGCCTCACCCGCGAACAGGTCATCAACGATGTTCTGCTGGCCAAGCAGCCGACCAAGAAATTCGTCCAGCCGGAGGAACTTGGAGCGCTGGCGGTGTTCCTGTGCCGCAAGGAAGCGCAGAACGTCAACGGCGCGAACTGGAGCGTCGACGGCGGTTGGACCGCGGATTGAGAATGTCTCCTGCGGCTTTTGGGTGGGCTAAATGATACTGGGGATGGGGCACTAGCTAGATTCACAATCCGTCGTTACATGGGCCGCCACATTCCCCCCGGCAGGCGATTCTCATAGTGGCACATCTCGACATCCCCCTTGGCCTTACTTTCGACGACGTTTTGCTGCGTCCGGCCGAGAGCGATATCCTGCCTTCGATGGCGAACACGTCCACGCGGCTGACGCGCGATATCCAGCTGCACATCCCAGTCGTCTCTTCGGCAATGGACACAGTGACCGAAGCGGATATGGCCATTGCCATGGCGCAGCTCGGCGGGATCGGCGTGTTACACCGCAATTTCGAGGTCGAAGATCAAGTCGCTGCCGTGCGGGCGGTGAAGCGCTATGAAAGCGGCATGGTGGTCAACCCGATTACCGTCCACCCCGATGCCACGCTCGGCGATGCGCAGCAGATCATGACCGCCAATCGTATCAGCGGCATCCCGGTTACGGACCGCGGCGGCAAACTGGTCGGCATCCTCACCAACCGCGACGTTCGCTTTGCCGAGAACCCGCGCCAGCCGGTGAGCGAGCTGATGACGACCGATAACCTCGCCACCGTGCCGCTGGGCACCGGTCAGGAAGAGGCCCGGCGGATGCTCCACCAGCGGCGGATCGAGAAGCTGCTCGTTGTCGATGACGACGGGCGCTGCGTCGGCCTGATTACGGTCAAGGATATCGAGAAGGCCAGTGCCTATCCGGATGCGTGCAAGGATGACCAGGGCCGGCTGCGGGTCGCCGCCGCGACAGGCGTTGGCAAGGACGGTATGCAGCGCGCCGAGGCGCTTATGGAGGCCGAGGCC
>CAYPGL010000102.1:0-6407 GCA_964410035.1 uncultured Qipengyuania sp.
AGTTCCAGATCGCAGTCGAGTTCTTGCTCTTCTTGTCGAGGATCTTTTCCAGATAGGGGTTCTTCACCACGAAGCTGCCCGAAAGCGTCTTGTGGGTGTAGATATTGGCCGGGATCGGCTCGATGCAGGCGCTGGTGCCGCCGCAGATGATGCTGATCGAGGCGGTCGGCGCGATCGCCATCTTGCAGCTGAACCGTTCCATCGCGCCCATTTCGGCAGCATCCGGGCACGGTCCGCGCTCCTTCGCGAGCATCATCGATGCCTCGGACGCCTTGCCCTGGATATGCTTGAACATCTTCAGGTTCCAGACCTTGGCCATCGGGCTTTCGAAGCCGATGCCCTTCATCTGCAGGAACGAGTGGAAGCCCATCACGCCCATGCCGACCGAACGCTCGCGCTCCGCCGAGTATTTGGCGCGCGCCATCTCGTCGGGCGCGCGGTCGATATAGTTCTGCAGCACGTTGTCGAGGAAGCGCATGATGTCCTCAACGAACTGCTTGTCTTCGTTCCACTCGTCCCACTTCTCGATGTTGAGCGAGGACAGGCAGCAGACCGCCGTGCGATCGTTGCCGAGGTGGTCGATCCCGGTCGGCAGGGTAATCTCGGCGCACAGATTCGAGGTCGAGACCTTGAGGCCCAGATCGCGGTGATGCTTGGGCATCATCCGGTTCACCGTGTCGGAGAAGACGATATAAGGTTCGCCGGTGGCAAGCCGGGTTTCGACCAGCTTCTGGAACAGGCTGCGCGCATCGACGGTCTTGCGAACGCTGCCGTCACGCGGAGAGACGAGGTCGAATTCCTCGCCTCCACGCACCGCTTCCATGAAAGCGTCGGTGACCAGCACGCCGTGATGCAGGTTGAGAGCCTTGCGGTTGAAATCGCCCGAAGGTTTGCGAATCTCGAGGAATTCCTCGATCTCGGGGTGCGAAACGTCGATGTAACAGGCGGCAGAACCGCGCCGCAGCGAACCCTGCGAAATCGCCAGCGTAAGGCTGTCCATCACGCGCACGAAAGGAATGATGCCGCTGGTCTTGCCGTTGAGGCCGACCGGTTCGCCAATGCCGCGAACATTGCCCCAATAGGTACCGATGCCGCCGCCCTTGGACGCAAGCCAGACGTTCTCGTTCCAGGTACCGACGATCCCCTCGAGGCTGTCTTCCACGCTGTTGAGATAGCAGGAGATCGGCAGGCCGCGCTGGGTGCCGCCGTTGGAAAGCACGGGCGTTGCGGGCATGAACCACAGCTTGGAAATGTAATCGTAAAGACGCTGCGCATGCTCGGCATCATCGGCGAAGGCATCTGCGACGCGGGCGAAGAGGTCCTGGTAGCTTTCGCCGGGTAACAGGTACCGGTCTTCGAGCGTTTCCTTGCCGAAGGCGGTCAACAGTTCATCGCGGCTCGTGTCGATTTGCACGTCGAAACGGCGATCGAGGACCTTCTTGCTGTCTTCCTTGATGGCAGCCTTGGCGACTTCGGCCATGGCACCGGCCATTGCTTCACCCGCCTTTTCGGCGACGAGCTGCTCGCTACCCTTGTCCTGGCTTTTCATGCTGACTGCCTTTTCCGGCTTCTTTGCCTCGGTGGGAGCGGCATCTTCGACAGTATCCTGAGTATCCATGTCCAGTCCCATCGCTGCTTCGTCTCCGACTTTGAAATCCATGATTCCCCACCGTTTGTCTGCGCGACTCCGGCAGGATCGTGCTGCCCGCCTGTTCGCTATGTGTTCGAGTCGGAGAGAGCCCTCCCCGACTAGCACCGAAAGCCGGGAACGGGGCGAAAACTTCTCCCCTGTTTCTCCACAGACCGGGATGATTCCGCGCTCTTCCCTATATAGAGAGGAGGAGAGAAATCGCTAGGTCTTGTAGGTACCCCCAAGCAACCGACCACTAGATACTGAATCAGAGCGGACTCGGGCGCAAGAGGGTCAATGAATATTTAACGCTCTGGATGAGGGTCTCTTCGGTTCTACGATGATGATGCGATGCAGCGACGCGTGGACCAAGCTGGCTTTGCGAAATCGCAAGACCAAAATCGTAATGGGTGAAAAAATTTTGCGGGCAAAGATTGTATGTCCCGCTTGAGATTCATTCGAATCAAGGCGGGAAATTTTCTTGTCTTCCCTAGCTCTTTGAATGGGCAAATTCGAAACAGACACGACAAACCCGGCGGCGCACCCTTCCCGCAGAACGGGGTGCGCCGCCGGGGCGTTCCCGGCCGGGTCTACTGGTCGGGAAAGGGAGCGCCGGTCAGGAGGTCGGACGGGTTGCGGCGCTACCGAAGGCAAGAACCTTACGTTCGGACGGACGCGACGTCATTCTGGCCAACTCTTCATTTGCCAGTTGCTGTTCTAGACGAGCAACATCCCGGCCGTTCTCGGCGAAGATGATATTGGCCTGGTATAGCTGGTCATGGCCGATACTCGACGGCGCGCTATCCAGCGTCCGCAGACGGCTAACAGCCCTCATGGCAATCCGGTCGAAACCGCGCTTGCCGGAAGCACGATAGAGCTTCACGTTGGCCGCATCGCCATCGGTGTCGCGGGTGAAGCGGACGATGGAGATACCTTTGCCATTCGGGGCATCACCCAGCCGCGCTGCAATCGAAAGTTGTCGGCCGAGATCGCGCGATACTTCCTCGACGTACTCCTGTTGCGAAGTATCCGGAGTAACGACGATATTCTGGCCGAGGACGGGTTCGGCGAGCAGCGCTGCCGACGCCGCCGTGGCGAGTGCTAGTGCAAGAATTTTGTACATTGTGATCATCCTTTTTTCGAAACGAAAAGCGAATGACCGGCCGCAGAGAGTTACGCAGTGATCGCGACAGCCCATTTATGATTCAAGCGAAGACGTTCAGTGGTCGATCAAACAACGCCGACTGCGGGATCGGAGCTGTTGCAAGAAGTGATGCGCCAGCGAAACAGCGTTGTCAAACTGCGCATGAATGTGCGTCGTAATGCTACAAATTGGATATATTCTGCTCTTTTAAGATAATTTGCAGCGATTGAGCAGTTCGAATGTTTTGGCACTCGGTTAAGGAGCGCCGATAATGCGCAACGGACTCGCACCGCTGGCTTCCCGCAGTTGATCCCCGTCGTCGATTGCCGTTGCCGTTCGTCGAATGCCTTCGTCAGTTCGTCGCATTCCGGGCGTGAGTTGCAATTTCATTGGTCAGCATCTCCACTAACTCAAGCGGAAGATCATGGCCCCAACCCGGGATCGTCCTGAGTTTCGCCCCTGGGATACACGCCGCGGTGTCGCGGCCGCCTTCGCAGGGGACCAGTGGGTCGTCCTCCCCGTGGAGGACAAGGGTCGGGACTGAGATGTTGCGCAACATCCTGCTGCGATCGCCGTCCGCTACGATCGCGGACAGGTGGCGCGTTGGACCCTCTGGATAGAAACTGCGGCGCAAACTCTTCAGCACTCGTTCCCGAAGACGCTCTTCCGAAGAAGGGTAACCGGGCGAACCGATGGTACGGGCCAGCATCACGCCATGTTCGACGAGCACCTCTTCCGCATCGTCCTTCGGCCGGGTCACGAGCGCTTGGAGGGCTTCCTTGCGTGCCTGCGGGAGTTTGGGATTGCCGGTGGTCGAGAATATCTGGGTGAAGCTGCGGCAACGATCGGGGTGGTTGGCTGCCAAGTGCTGTGCGATCATCCCCCCCATGCTCGCCCCGACGATGTGGGCCTTGCCGATATCCAGCGCATCTAGCAGACCAATCGCGTCGGCTGCCATGTCGCGCAGGGTGTAGGGCACACGCGGAGTAAGGCCGAGTTTGGACATGAGGGTCATCTTGACGATTCCCGGTGCCTTGACTCCATCGAACTTCTGACTGAGACCGATATCGCGGTTGTCGTAGCGAATAACGCGAAAGCCTTGCGAGACAAGCGCTTCCACCAGCTCGTCGGGCCAGAGCGTCAATTGCGCCCCGAAGCCCATCACCAACAGCATCGCCGGATCACCGGGATCGCCGTGCTCTTCATAATGGATGTCGACCCCGTTCGCGGTCACCTTCGGCATTGCTACCCTCCTCTCGTACGCGTGTGCAGTTGACCGAAAAGGCTAGCCGTTGTCCAGATGGAGTTACCGCGCCCTGCGCGTCGGGACGTATTACAAATGGTGCCCTGCCCTATGGTTCGTCGATTTTGTTAGAGAGCATTTCTACACAAAGCTTATCAACAGCCTCGCCCACATTACAGTCGAATGGATCACTGCTCCAATACTTTTCCGTATCCTATCGAGCATTAACCCTTGGCGCGTTTCTACAATATCTCTTGAAGCTTCCCTGTCATTCTTGGTTCTGGATTGGAGACGGGCAAAACGTGGACAAGCGAGGGTCGCAAAGATTTGACGTGAACGCCGATGTGCTTAGCCACTCGGGGCGCGACACTTCGCACGTCACGCTCAGCAACCTCTCGCCCACGGGCTGCCGTCTCAGCGGCTTCGAGCAAAGAATTCCGATCGGCGGCGAATTGCAGCTTACGCTGATTTCTGGCCTTGATGTCGGCGGGGTCGTTCGTTGGGCAAAAGGCGGCGAGGTCGGGATAGAATTCAACGAGTTGCTGGCCGATGCCGCCGTGAAATATTTCACCTTCAACGACCCGGGCGCGGAGCACGCGCTTGTCACGCTCGACACCTTCGGGCGACGGCTCCCTCCGCTGAGAGCTTCCAAGCTTCCCGAACTTGCAAACCGCTGAATTTGTTACAAGCGAATAGTGCCGCCGCTCCTTATGGTATGAGCACGGTGTCGCGCGCAACAGGGTCGGTTTCCAGATAGTCCATTGTATAGTGCAGCCCGCGGCTTTCGCGGCGCTTGAGCGCGCTGTTGACGATCAGCCCCGCGCATTCGAGCAGATTGCGCAACTCAATGAGGTCGGTCGTAACACGGAAGTGTCCGTAATAATCCTCGACCTCCTCGCGCAGCATCCGGATACGGTGCGCCGCGCGTTCCAGCCGCTTGGTCGTGCGCACGATGCCGACATAGTTCCACATGAACCGGCGTATCTCGGTCCAGTTTTGCTTGATGACCACTTCCTCGTCTGAATCTGTCACGCGGCTTTCGTCCCATGGCAGGATTTCGGGCGGATCGTCGAGCTCGTTCCAGCATTCGAGGATATCCTTCGCCGCCGCCTCGCCGAAAACGAAGCATTCGAGCAGCGAGTTGGAGGCCAGGCGGTTGGCGCCATGCAGGCCGCTCTCGGTGCACTCACCCGCCGCCCAGAGCCCGGGCAGGTCGGTCTTCGCATCGAGCCCGATCTTGATCCCCCCGCAGGTGTAGTGCTGCGCCGGAACGACCGGGATCGGCTCTTTGGTCATGTCGATGCCTAGCCCCAGCAGCTTTTCGTGAATGGTGGGGAAATGCTGCCGGACGAATTCGGGCGGCTGGTGGCTGATGTCGAGATGGACGTAATCGAGGCCATGGCGCTTGATCTGATCGTCGTTCGCGCGGGCCACGATGTCGCGCGGGGCCAGTTCCATGCGCTCGGGATCATAGGCGGCCATATAGCGCTCGCCGGTGGCGGGATTGTAAAGTCGCCCGCCTTCGCCCCGAACAGCCTCGGTGATGAGGAAATTCTTGACCTCGAGATTGTACAGGCAGGTCGGGTGGAACTGCATCATCTCCATGTTCGACACGCGCGCACCCGCGCGCCAGGCCATGGCGATCCCGTCTCCCGTCGCCCCGCGGGGCGCAGTTGAGAAGAGATAGACGCGGCCCGCGCCCCCCGCCGCCAGAACCGTGGCGCGCGCGACATGGGTGACGACCTTGCCGCTGTCCGCATCGAGTGCGTAGGCTCCCCACACGCGTCCCGAGCCCGAATATTCCTTCTGATTGCGCCCGGTAACAAGGTCGATGCAGCTTTGGTTCGGCAGGAGAGTGACGTTCGGATTTTCCTCCGCCGCCTTCAGTAGCGCCGCCTGCACCGCCCAGCCGGTCGCATCATTTACATGGACGATCCGCCGGTGCGAATGTCCGCCCTCGCGAGTGAGATGCAGGTCGTCTTCCTCACGGTTAAAGGGCACGCCTAAGTCACATAGCCGGTCGATCGCCGCCGGCGCGCGTTCGATGACGAATTCGACCGTTTCGAGATCGTTGAGACCAGCGCCCGCGACCATGGTGTCGCGGATATGGTTTTCGAATGTATCACCCGCGTCGAGAACGGCGGCGATTCCGCCTTGGGCCCAAGCGGTTGATCCGCTCGTGAGTTGGCCCTTCGCCAATACGAGTACTTTCCGCGTTTCGGCCAGCGCCAGCGCGGCGGTCAGTCCGGCCGCGCCGGATCCGATGACGAGGACGTCGTGAGCTACTTTCATAGCCCGGCCTCATGCCCACGCAATCACTACGCGGCAAGCAGAGAACGATTCACCGAAAACGAGGTTAACGGCAAGCACAAGCTGGTTAGGGAGCGACT
>CAYPGL010000103.1:0-6401 GCA_964410035.1 uncultured Qipengyuania sp.
ATGTGGCTGGCGGAAATCCTCTACGGCCTGACGACGGGCAATTACAAACGCGTCGCCGAAATCCATTTCGAGGCGCAATATGTGCCGAGCTATCACAATGTCGACGAGTTCGCGACGGCGCTGAGGGCAGTGGGCGAACCGATGCGCGGCAAGCCTGTAAGCGAACTCAGCGTCGGCCAGATGCTTGACGGGCTGTTCGCTATCACGCGCGATTTCGACATGCAGACCCAACCCCACCTGCTGCTGCTGCAGAAGACCATGGTGATGGTCGAAGGTATCGCCACACAGCTCAATCCCAAGATCAATATGTGGGACGTATCGGCACCCTATGTCCGCAGTTGGATTCGGGACGAACTCGGTCCCGAAGCCGCCATTGCCGGCCGTATCCGTGAAGATACCGAAACGCTGCTGCGCATTCCCGAACTCGTCCGCCGGATCGAGGACCGTTTCCCCGCCCGGGGCGGCGCGCCCGAACCGCCGCCGCTGCCGGAAATCCCGATCGAATTCGGACCGGGAGCCCCCAAGCGCAAAAAGCGTGGCTGGGTCGGTTATATCGCCGCGGCAGCCTTGGGCGGTATCGCATCCTGGGTTGCTGTCACGCAGGGTCTGCTGGGCTGACTCCAGCAAAGGGATAGACCTTGATGGCCAGAGCGATCACGAGGACGTGCAGCGCTTCGACGGTCATGGGCTGCCACCAGCCTTCGTAATCGCCGACCACTACGAGGTTCACCAGGCGCCCGGTAAACGCGATGGCGAAGAGGGCAAGCGCAGGCCATAATACGTCGCCGCGCCGCTGCCATGCACCAATACCCATGCTGATCGCCGCAACCCAGAAGAAGGCGGTGAAATCTCCGCGCATAGCCGATAGCCCCATCGGCGTGGACGATTGCAGCCCGAAATCGGAACCAGCCGTGGCGGGATCGATGAAGAAACTGATGCCGAGGATCAGGTCGAGCAGCGCACCGAGCGCAAGCAGACTGGCGAGAATGAAATGCATGGTGAAATTCCCCCGTTACGGATTTCTAAACCATAGGCTGGCAAGGATGAGCTTGAATAGTGTGCTTATGCGCGCTGGAAATGACGGACAGGGGGCGCTAGCAGGCGCATCGATGACGCAATGGGAATTCACCAGCCGATCCGCGCGAGCCAGTCAGCGCGACATGAAGACAACGGGCAAGGGCGCGTGAGCGGACCTAGAATCCTGCTCGTCATCGGGGGCGGCATCGCCGCTTACAAGAGCTGCGAACTCGTGCGCCTCATCAAGAAGGCGGGGGGCGATGTTACTTGCGTGCTGACCGAAGGCGGCCAGCAATTCGTCACTCCAATGGCGCTTGCCGCGCTGAGCGAGAACAAGGTCTACACTTCGCTCTTCGACCTCAAGGACGAGGTCGAGATGGGGCATATCCAGCTTTCGCGGCAGGCCGATCTCGTCGTCGTCTGCCCGGCAACCGCCGATCTTCTCGCAAAGATGGCTGCGGGTATCGCCGACGACCTGGCCACCACTCTGATCCTCGCTACCGACAAGCCGGTTGTGACTGTGCCCGCCATGAACGTGCGCATGTGGGAGCATTCGGCGACCCAGCGTAACGCCGAATGGCTAAGGCAGGCTGGTGTTACCGTGATGGATCCGGACGAAGGCGCCATGGCGTGCGGGGAATTCGGTCCCGGACGCCTGCCGGAACCGGCGGCGATCCTTCAGAAGATCGCCGAGCAGCTGGATCTGGATATCGATCTGCCGGAACTTGCCCCGCCTGCTCCGCAACTTTCGCCACCTTCCGTCGATGCAGCAAGCGATCAGGACGACGAACAGGCAGAAGCGGACGAGGCCGAATACGACGAAGAGAAGTCTTCCTACAGCGGTTCGGGACTTGGCAGCCTTCTCAATGCAATCATTCCGCGCAGCACCACGAAGCGCAGCGAGGAAGAGGTCGAACAGGATTTCGACGAGGACGAATTTGAGGAAGTCGATTTCGACGCCGACGAATTCGAGGAGCCCGAGTTCAATCCGGACCTTGGCGGGCCGCTGCTTGCCAAGAAAGGCGGGGCTGCGTCTGCGCCGCCGACCGACAAGGAAGCGATCAACCACACCGTCGCCCGGCAGGACACGCGGGCAATGCCGCAGCCGATCCCCGACGATGTCCAGATGTCGGATGTGACGGGAGCATTGGCTGCGAATCCGCTTCATGGTCAGGCGATTTTCGACGAAGATCCCGAACACCGCCCGCTTTACGGGAAACATGTACTCGTCACCGCTGGCCCGACACGCGAGCCGATCGATCCGGTGCGCTACATAGCGAACCGATCGAGCGGCAAACAGGGCTTTGCCATCGCTGCCATGGCTGCAGCGGCTGGCGCCCGGGTAACGCTTATTTCCGGCCCCGTGCATCTTCCTACCCCAGTCGGAGTCGACCGCATCGATGTCGAGACTGCCGAAGACATGGCGGAGGAAGTGCGCAATGCGCTTCCCGCCGATGCTGCCTTCATGGTCGCTGCCGTGGCTGACTGGAAGAGCCGCCATGTTGCAGGCGAGAAAATGAAGAAGCGCGGCAGTGCACCACCTGCGCTGATCCTCGCCGAAAATCCGGACATTCTTGCCGCGGTCGCGGCGGGACGTAAACGACCGCATCTGCTGATAGGTTTCGCTGCCGAAACCGAAAACGTGGTCGAGAACGCCAAGTCCAAACGCAAGCGCAAGGGCGCCGACTGGATCGTCGCCAACAATGTCGCTGGCGTGGAAGGCGAAAGCGTAATGGGCGGCGACCTGAACCAGGTTCACATCGTCACCTCCGGCGGCGTGGAAAGCCTCGCAGAAATGCCCAAGGAAGATGTCGCCCGCGAGCTGGTACGTCGCGCAGCCGAAGCACTCGTCAAACCAGAGGAAGATCCGCGTGACTAATTCGGTGCCGGTCTGCATCAAGCGGCTTCCGCATGGCCACGGGCTGGACTTGCCGGCCTACGCCACGAGCGGCGCGGCCGGTATGGACGTGCTGTCTGCCGAAAGCGTGACGCTCAAGCCCGGACAACGTCATGCCGTCGCAACCGGTCTGGCAATGGCGATCCCGCAAGGCTTCGAAATTCAGGTTCGACCTCGCTCGGGCCTCGCGCTAAAGCACGGTATTTCTGTGCCCAACACCCCTGGTACGATCGACAGTGACTATCGCGGGGAATTGAAGATCATTCTCATCAACCACGGTGCCGACGAGTTCACGATTGCGCGCGGTGACCGGGTGGCTCAACTGGTGATCGCCCCGGTGGTTCAGGCTTCTTGGGAAGAAGTCGAAGACCTTGATGAAACTGCGCGCGGCCAAGGCGGTTTCGGCTCCACTGGCGGCCACGCTCAGCTGGTTTAGGCCCCGATTACATTTTTTGCGCGCTGGGTTGCCGCATGAAAACATGCGGCAGAGGCGCCCCAGATCAAAGCAAAAAAGGTCAGGACACCCCATTCGATGGCGTGTCCGGGCATGGTCCACAATCCTGCTGCGACACCCACCGCGAACTGACCAGCTGAAAGTAGGGCCATAATCCAGCGCATGCTTGAGGGTCGGAACCACACGAGTAAGCTGGCGACTATCGCTACGCCCACCAATGCGATGAAAATGAGGTTGGTCGGTTCGTCTTCGTTCCCCAGCATTCCCACTGCGCCATTAATCCATACGGTCAGGAAGCCGCCCAGAGCCGCTATACCTATCCCCGACCGATGCGGAGCGTTGCGCCCAACTCTCAAGGCGATCTCGCCCCCGATTCCCAGCGCGGCGAGAATTATTCCTGCAAATACGAAATCGGATACCGTCCAGTCGACCTCCGGAGTGAACCGCATGGCAATCGCCGGGAGGATCAGGAGTGCGACGAGCGCGCCCCATCCGGCGATGCGCCAACCATTGAGTGCCTTTACAACTTCGGACATGATCTTCTCCCTTTGGAATTGCGATGCCTAACCGACGCCCCGGTGAGCGGCATGAGCAATTCGTGAGCAATTGCTGAAACCCTTCCTCATGTGGCAATCATCGCCTAATCGATCGGATATGGGAGACATCACCGGAAGCCTTCGCTTCGGCGAATTCGTTCTCGACTTCGACAATCGGCAATTGCTTCGCGGGGGCGAGTCGGTCGAGCTTGGGAGCCGCTACTTCGATGCCCTGGCGTTACTCGCTACAAACCCGCGCAGTCTTGTTACGAAAGAACGGTTCATGAACGATGTCTGGAAAGGCATCCCGGTAACCGACGAAGCGCTCACCCAGTGCATTCGCACGCTGCGCCGCTCCCTAGGTGACGAGGCATCCGCTCCGCGCTTCATAGAAACTGTGCCCAAGCACGGCTATCGCTTCGTCGCCGAAGTTGCTGAAGCTCAAGACGTGCCCCTAATGGCGAAGCAACAGCCGCCAGCCGCGCGATTGGCGGGGGCGACCACATTGGGCGCTTTCGCAGCCGGCCTCTCGGGCGGTATATTTTATGGGATAGCCGGAACCACGGGCGGAGCGGCTGGGATAGCGACACTCATCCTGCTTTCCGCCACTCTTGCAGTGCTTGGCGGTGCGGCAATCGGCGCCGGCATGGCGCTTGCCACGCTCTGGCGCGGTGAGAGGGACTGGGCAGTCGTTCTGGGAGGAGCCGCCGGGGGAATCGTGATTGGCGGGCTGGGATCGGCGCTGGCAGCATACGGGATGCAATCGCTGACCGGTGTGTTTCCGGACCGGGTTACGGGAATGTTCGAGGGAATGGCATTGGGAAGCGCTGCCGGTGCCAGTTTTCAGATCGTGCTGCGTGCAAACATGTCGCGGACTGCGGCGACCATATTGGCGACGCTTGTCGGCGCATCGGTCACCGGTTTGACGGCTCTTGCCGGCGGCTCGTTTCTGGGAGGGACACTCGCCCTGCTCGAAGCGCAATTCCCTGCTTCACACTTACGTATGGCGGGGGTTGGAGCACTCTTCGGAGACGAAGGCTTTCGAGAAGTCACACGGCTCGTGACCGCTATGCTTGAGGGCGCAGCGTTCACGTCTGCCATCGTCTACGCGAATCTGGCGTGGAGAATACGACGCAAATAGGAAAAGGCGGCCCGATTCATGGCCGCCTTTTCTTGTTAATCCCCGTCCGAAAACGGAATCAGGGTTCCATCAGTCGATCCGACGGACGGTATTTTCGTCCTCCGGCTTGACCGAGATACGAACTGTCTCGCCGGAATTGCCGGGGAAATCGGTGAACATGGCTTCGACCAGGTTGGGGACGAGATACTGCAACCGGTTGGAAGTGGACAGGGCCTGAGCCTTGCCTTCGAACAGGCGCTCGCCGGTGGCTGCACGATCGATCTTCATGTCGATACCGCTGGTATAGACTGTGTAGCTCGTCACGTCGGGACCGCCGAACCATGGATCGTAAAAGCCATAGCCCCAAGGGCTACCGGCATAACCCGCACGGATCAGACGGCCGTCACGCGTGCGATAATAGCGGGGGCGATAGAAGGGCGAACGGTAACCGCGCCACGGCGAATAGAACGGATCATGGAACCCGGTACTGCGCACACGTTCGCGTCCGTTGTCGACACCGTAGTCGAAACGAACCAGCAACGTTGCGTTGTCGGGAGATGCAGCCTCAGCATAGCCCAAGCGCGTCATTTCTGCTTCAACGAAGTCAGCGTATTGCGAGAACTCGAGGCCGCCGGCCAGATCGGGGTCATCGGCCACTACCGCAAAGGTTTCACCCTGCGGAGCCGGTAACTGCGTCTGAAAGCGTGATACATCGGCCTGGAATGGCGTGGCACAAGCGGCAAGGCTTGTGAGGATCATGGGAACGGAGGCCAGCTTGAGTGTGCGCCCCCAACCCTTCGAACGGGTGGTCATAGCTTGGGTCCTTTCGTATCGCGCGGCGGCGTCGCCGGGTGCGAAGCCCTTGATACGCGATAGTTTCATAACTGTCGCCGTGGGCCAATTCCCCATGGCATTCTTCCAGCGAATGATTAGTCTTTTATTCACTTCGCCATGAACGGCCTTTGAATGCGCAGATTCACAAAAGATGCACCGCTCGCGAGGCTTGTCGGAGGGACCGGGAAGCGGCTAAGGGACCACGCGATTACAAACATTCAGGCGGCAAACGAGACCCATGGCAGGCCATTCCAAGTTCAAGAATATCATGCACCGCAAGGGCGCGCAGGACAAGAAGCGCTCGAACCTCTTCTCCAAGCTGAGCCGCGAGATCACGGTGGCGGCGAAGATGGGCATGCCAGATCCGGACATGAACCCGCGCCTGCGCCTGGCGGTCAATGCGGCCAAGGCGCAGTCGATGCCCAAGGACAATATCCAGCGCGCGATCGACAAAGCATCCGCCAGTGACGGCGAGAATTACGAGGAAGTGCGTTACGAGGGCTATGGCCCCGGCGGCAGCGCGATCATCGTCGAAGCGCTGAC
>CAYPGL010000104.1:0-6397 GCA_964410035.1 uncultured Qipengyuania sp.
AACCCGTGTTTCAGCCGTGAAAGGGCCGCGTCCTAACCGCTAGACGAAGGGGCCAGTCCCGTTACCGGGTCGGTGGCGTGGCGGCGCACTTAGGCGGGAGGGAAAAAACCGTCAACCCTCAATCGGGCGATTTGCGATCAATCGGCGAATGCCGCATCCTCCAAATGCAGTTCCGCTTGGGGATGACTGCCCCAGTCGTCGATCTTGACGCGGCCCGCCAGCCACAACCTGCGCCCGCGCGCGGCATGGAGTAGTGCCTGGCCCATATCGCTCTCCGCTGCGCGAAAAGCGATGCCCTTGAAGCTCTTGCCGTCGTCACCGCTGGCGATCAAGCGGACGTGGTCAGTCCCGACGATGTCGCATTTGACCAGCCGAACCGGGCCGACTGCCACGCGGGGCCCCGGCCACCCGACGCCATAGGGCCCGCCGCCATCCAGCGCTTCGACGAGTTCGGGTGTCAGTCCACCGGGAGCAACGGCAAGGTCGAGCAACATTTCGCTATTCTCGCACGCACGCGACACTGCCGCCTCGAGATGGTCGTTGATCCAGTCGGCAAAGGCATCGAGCTTATCCTCCAGAACTGTCAATCCGGCTGCCATGGCGTGACCGCCGCCCTTGGCGAGCAGACCTTCCTCGCGTGCCCTGATGATGGCCGCACCCAGATCCACGCCGGAAATCGAACGTCCCGATCCCTTGCCTTCCCCGGTTTGGCCGTCGAGCGCGATGACCAGCGAAGGTTTGCCAGTCTTTTCCTTAATCCGTCCGGCAACGATCCCGATGACGCCGGGATGCCATCCGCGCGCGGCAACCACGTGCACGGCACGATTGTGCTGCCCTGCAAGTTGCTCTTCCGACGCCCGTTGCACCTCGGCCTCGATCGCGCGCCGTTCGTCATTGAGGGCCGAAAGCTGCGCGGCGATGCTTCGCGCTTCCTCCGGGTCCAAAGTGGTCAGCAAGCGTACGCCCAGCGTGGATTCTCCCACGCGGCCACCGGCATTGATGCGCGGACCCAGGGCGAATCCCAGATCCGAACATGCAGGCACGCGTTTAAGCCGGCTTGCGTCGATGAGCGCGGACATGCCGATATTGTCGCGCCGTGCCATGACTTTCAGCCCCTGCGCCACGAACGCCCGGTTCAGGCCATGCAGCGCTGCGACATCGGCCACTGTGCCCAGCGCCACGACATCGAGCAAGGCGAACAAATCCGGCTCCTTGCGGGTCTCGAAAAATCCTTGGGCGCGAAGTGTACGAACCAGCGCAATCGCGAGCAGGAAGGCCACGCCGACCGCCGCGAGATGGCCGTGCGCCGCCGCAAGGTCGTTCTCGTCCAGACGGTTTGGATTGACCAGCGCGGCGGCGCGCGGCAGATCGGGGGAACATTTGTGATGATCGACCACAATAACGTCGACGCCTGCATCGCTCGCCATGGCCAGCGCTTCGTGTGCCATCGCCCCGCAATCGACAGTCACAATCAGGCTCGAACCGGCTTCGCCGAGCTTGACTAGCGCTTCTCCCGACGGCCCATATCCTTCGAGCAGCCGGTCGGGTATGTAGTAGCCCGCTTCGACGCCCAGATCGCGCAGCAGGCGGATCAGCAGGGCGGAACTGGTTGCGCCGTCGACGTCATAGTCGCCGTAGATCGTGATGTGTTCGTCGCTCAGCACCGCCTGCGCGATGCGATCTGCGGCAATCTCCATATCGTTGAATTCGGACGGATCGGGCAGAAAATCCCTGAGCGTGGGCGAAAGGTGCCGCTGCAAGTCCTCCGCTGCGACCCCCCGCGCGAGCAGGATCTGCCGCACGATCGCCTCGCCATCGGCCAGATGACCCTGGCCGAGGTCCATGTTCCCTCCACGCCAGCGCCACGCGCGGCCAGTGAGAGATTGCGATACGCCGAAAACCTGAGGGAGGGCAGTGGAAGCCATGCAAGCCTCCTACCTTGAGAGCCCTGCGTGCAGCAAGCGCGCCCGCGTTGACAATCGACAGCTTGAGGGCGAGGCCTAAGGTATGAATGACAGGTATCTGCTGATCGTCTGGCACGGCCGGACCGGAAGCTGCGAGGCGCTTGCCCAAGCTGCATTCAAAGGCGGTGGCTCTCACGCGCGGCTCATGCGGGCGAACGATGTCGAGCCGTACCATTTGCTCGAAGCCTCCGGATATCTCTTCGCCTGCCCGGAAAATCTCGCCAGCATGAGCGGCGAGATGAAGGAGATGTTCGACCGCTGTTATTATCCGGTCCTCGGTAAGATCGAAGGACGGCCCTACGCGACGATTATCGCCGCCGGTTCCGATGGAGAGGGGGCGCAAAAACAGATCGACCGGATTGCCAAGGGATGGCGGCTCAGGCGCATCGCAGAGCAGATGATCGTCGGTACGCAGGCGCAAACGAAGGACGAAATCCTCGCGCCGAAAACCATCGACGCCGAACATCTTGCGCAAGCTCGCGACCTTGGGCGTGGCCTTGGCGAAGGCATTTCCGAGGGTATTCTGTAGAATCGCTTTCGAGCTTGGGGAGTCGCTAGCTGGCAGTCCTCTCGGCGAGTGCCTGCTTGGCGGCGAGATATTCGCTTTCCAGGCGGGCCACCATGTCTTCGACCTGGCCGACCTTCTTCACCGTGCCGATGCCCTGTCCCGAACCCCAGATATCCTTCCAGGCCTTGGCCTTGGTGTTGCCGCCGCTGCCGAAGTTCATCTTGCTGGGATCGCTCGTCGGCAGGTTTTCAGGGTCCAGCCCTGCGTTCTCGATGCTAGAGCGCAGGTAATTGCCATGAACCCCGGTGAACAGGTTCGAATAGACGATCCCGTCCGCGCTGCCCTCGACAATCCCTTGCTTGTAGCCGTCGACCGCATTGGCTTCCTCGGTAGCGATCCATGGCGAGCCGATATAGGCGAAGTCCGCCCCAAGCGCCTGCGCGGCAAGGATCGAGCGACCGTGCCCGATCGAGCCCGAAAGAGCGACCAGCCCATCGAACCATTCGCGGATTTCCTGCATTAATGCGAAGGGGCTCAGCGTTCCTGCGTGGCCGCCAGCGCCCGCCGCCACGGGAATCAAGCCGTCCGCGCCCTTTTCGATCGCCTTGTGGGCGAAGCGGTTGTTGATCACGTCGTGCATGGTGATGCCGCCCCAGCCGCGCACCGCATTGAAGATTTCTTCCCGCGCGCCGAGGGAAGTGATGACCAGCGGCACCTGCCATTTGGCGCAGGTCGCCATGTCAGCCTCGATCCGGTCGTTGGAGCGGTGGACGATCTGATTGACTGCGAAGGGCGCCGCGGGGCGAGCCGGATGGTCGCGGTTATGCGCGGCCAGTTCGTCGGTTATCCGGTGAAGCCATTCATCGAGCTCGCTCTGCGGGCGCGCATTCAACGCCGGAAAGCTGCCGACGATGCCGGCCTTGCACTGGGCGATGACCAGTTCCGGCCCCGAAACGATGAAAAGCGGCGAGCCGATCACGGGGATGCGCAGCTTGTCGAAGGGGGCGGGCAGGGTCATGGTGTGGCGGCTCCTCGAGTGGTGTTGAGGCAGGGCGTATGGCGCTCGGCGAGGCTTGTCGAGAGTGACGTTACGTAAACGTCAAGCGTTGGGTAATACGTGGTCGATCCCATAGATGCGCGCCGCCGTTAATGAGAACAGCGCCCGCTTCTCGTCGGCCGAATGGCTACGGGCCAGCCGCTTGAAGGCGTTCCTCTGGACTTCATAGCTCGCGCCCCAGCGGTCCACCGGATAGTTCGATTCGAACATGGCGCGATCCGCTCCGAAGGCTTCGATGCAGGTTTCGATATAGGGCCGCCAGAGTGCGGCGAGGTGTTCGGAACCGTGCCCGCTCATCGGGCCATCTTCGGGCAGCCCGCAGAACGCCATTGCAAGGCCGCCGAGCTTGACCGAGACGTTGGGGCGCTCTGCCAGAGCATGGATCGAATGCCGCCAGCGGTCGAAATTCTCGTGCAGCTTGCCCTTGTAACAGGCAATCCCCAGGGGGGTTCCGCAATGATCGAGAACGATCGTCTGGTCCGGAAATGTCTTCGCGAGGTCGAGAACGTCTCCCAGTTGCGGTTCTAGCAGCCAGGCATCGAAGGTAAGGCCGTATTCTGCATAGGCGGCAAATCCAGCGCGGAAGCCATCGGAGGCGTAGAGCCCCTCGGGAGCATGGAAGGGAGGCCCGAGAACTCCTGGATCGGCATCCCATGCAGCGGCGTGGCGAATGCCGCGAAAACGACCGTTGCCCGCCGCCTGCAGTGCTTCGATTACGGGCCTCACCGCATCGCCAAGCGTCAGGTCGGCATGTCCGACGATGCCCGCACAGGGTCGATATTCGCCATAAAGCCCGCTTGCGCCCTGCGCCGCGACGCCTCCCACGAATTCGACTTCGCCAACGCTTTTCAGCGCGTCCCCCCGGCTGGAATCATAAAAGGCACCGCATTCCATGAAGACCGTGCCGACGATATTATGCCCGCCGTCCAGACCGCCGCGCGTGTCCTGCTGCAATTCGTCGAACGTGTAATAGGCCGCCCCTGCGATAGCCTCGATAAAGGGATGGCGTGGTTCCGGGAAGGAGGCGAGCAGCGGGCGCAAATCCCATAGATGATGGTGCGGATCAATGATGGGCAGATCGGGATCGATAATATCTTCGGTCATATTCGTTTCCTCTCAACCCGTTCCTGCATCCTGATACACTTGGAACATGGTACCGGACAAAAATCCATGGATATGTGGAAGGGTCGAAAAACCGGGCTCTTATGGGTGCCGGCGGGCGTATATTCCCGAACGCGGTTGGGCCGATTCCGCACCACAGACAGACTATTCACTTTCCGGCGAGTGCCCGCCCTGCGAAACCAGCAAACGTCGAACCTGAGCCTTGTCGACTCCTTCGATGTCGCTGTTCACCGAAACGAAGATTTTTCCGCGCTTGATCTCGCGCTCGTAAAGCGTCGCCGAGACTCCGTCGACATCATGGTCGGTCAGCATCTTGGCAATGGCGCCGCCGGTCGCGCCTATGATGCTACTCAAGGCTGCGACGGGGGCAATTGCGGAACTGGCCAACGCACCCGCCACGGCCACCGGCCCGATCCCCGGTATCATCAGGATACCGACGCCCAGCATGGCACCGGCCACGCCGGCGCCGGTGATTGCACCAGCTACGCTTCCCGGGCTGTAGCCACCGGCTGGCCGATATTTCTCCTCCAGATATTCGCTTGCGCGCCACAGCATGGATATTGCCTCTTCGGGCACACCCTCCACGCTCAGGATAGTGACTGCGCGATTGGCAGCCTCGGGATGGTCGAAGGCGGCAGTGACAAGATGCTCGCGTTCGCGATTCAACTCATCTCTTGCTTTCAGGAATGCCTTGGAGAACCGATCACGTTCACGCTGATTGCGGAAGGTGGCCCGCAAGCCCGCTGAATCATGGAGCTTCTGGACGCTGGGTGTCTGTACCTTGGCGAAAAGCGTGCGAAGCAGCATTTCGACTGTTGTGCGCCGTAGTTTCTGGTCAGTGCCCCGGTTTATCCACTCGAGTTCGCTTGGTCGCGGGTGTGCTTCGTCCAGATAATAGAGTGCAGGCAGCTCCTCTGCCTTCACCACGTAAGCGTGAGCAGTGCCCCCAACATTACCCATAAATGCATGGTTAACTCAAAAGCAACGGATATCCAAAGAAGTTTTTACGGCTGTTTCATCTTGGGGAACAGATCATTGGCGGAGAAGGTCTTGAGGTGTACTGAGCTTCAACGCCTTCATTGATCACTGGTCCCTATGGCCGAGTTGGCGGCACTGAGTACCGCCCGCACACTCGCAGTGGCGACGTCCTCGTCAATGCCGACGCCCCAGATCGTAAATCCTTCGGGGGTACGGCATTCCAGATAGGCTGCAGCGCGGCTGTCGCGTCCAGTACTGAGCGCGTGCTCGGTGTAATCGACGATCTCGAGACTGAGGTGGAAGGCATCCTCGATTGTCGAAAGGACGGATGAGATCAGACCGTTTCCGCGTCCCGAGACGGTCTGCTCCTGCCCCTCGACCGCGATGGTGCCGGTGAACAGGCGCGAACCGTCGGTGGCGCGGCGTTCCTTGTAATCGACCAGTTGAAAGTACCGGGGCCGTGTCTGTACGTTGTAGGCGGTCTTGAAGGCTTCCCAGATATCCGCAGCATTGAGTTCGCGGCCCAGTTCGTCGGCCATGCGCTGGACGTGGGGGCTGAAATCCGCCTGCATCTTCTTGGGCAGTTTGAGACCCTGGTTCTGTTCCAGCACCCATGCGAAACCGCCCTTACCGGACTGCGAATTCACGCGGATCACAGCCTCGTAGCTGCGGCCGACATCTGCCGGGTCGATCGGCAGGTAGGGCACACGCCAGTGCGGGTCGTTCTGGGTCTCAAGCGCGGAGAAACCCTTCTTGATCGCATCTTGA
>CAYPGL010000105.1:0-6049 GCA_964410035.1 uncultured Qipengyuania sp.
TGATGCAGGTCTTCGCCGCCGGTAACCGCGCGATGATCAAGCCGAGCGAATTCACCGCCAAGACCAGCCTTATGATGCAGGAGTTGGTCGAAGAGTACTTCACGCCCGACGAATGCGCCGTATTCACCGGTGGACCCGAAGTTGCCGCGGCGTTTTCCGAACTGCCCTTCGATCATCTGGTTTTTACTGGTTCGACAACTACAGGCCGCAAGGTGATGGAGGCCGCGTCGAAGAATCTCGTTCCCGTGACCTTGGAACTCGGGGGCAAGAGCCCCGTCATCCTGGGTGAAAGCGCCGATTTCGCCAGGGCGGGCGAGCGGATCGCCATGGGTAAGATGATGAATGCGGGTCAGATCTGCCTCGCGCCGGATTACATGTACGTCCCGGAAAGTAAGCAGGACGAAGCGATTCATGGCGTTTGGCAAGGGACGGCCAAAATGTATCCGAGCCTACTAGAGAACGACGACTACGCCAGCCTCGTTTCCGATCGTCATTTCGATCGGCTCCAGGACATGGTTGCCGATGCGCGCGACAAGGGCGCCGAGGTGATCGAGGTCAATCCCGGTGACGAGGATTTCGGCAGCAGCAATGCACGCAAGATGCCTCTTACCATCCTCAAGGGCGTCACCGACGATATGAAAGCGATGCAGGAAGAAATCTTCGGGCCTGTCCTGCCGGTGAAGACCTATAAGCAGTTGAACGAGGCAATCGACTACGTGAACCGTAACGAGCGCCCTCTCGGGCTCTACTATTTCGGCGACGACAGCAACGAGCGTGAAATCGTCCTGACCAGCACCATAAGCGGCGGAGTGACGGTAAATGACGTGATTTTCCACGTCTCGATGGAAGACCTTCCCTTCGGCGGAGTTGGCTCCAGCGGGATGGGCAGCTATCACGGGGTCGAGGGCTTCCGCGAATTCAGCCACGCCCGCAGTGTCTATACCCAGCCGAAGATCGACGTAGCCAAGCTTGGCGGGTTCAAACCGCCCTATGGTCCTGCGACTGAGAAGGCCGTCAAGACCCTGATGAAGTGATGGGCGAGGTTCGGTTGGCTTCGCGCCAGCGGATCGCTCTCCTTGTAATGGCCATAGCCATCTGACTTGCGTCGAGATCGATGTCCATTCGACCACCGGATCCCGCACGTCGCGCTCTCTTGAAAATCATACTCAGCGTATCTTCGAAGCCAATTTCACGAGAACTCAATTGCGCTTAAAAAATTGGCGGCAAAACCTCGTCGCCTTGCCCTTGCACCATCTCGGCTAGGGGCCTAGAGGCTGCCCCGCAAACTTTCCCCTGACGGAATCGTACGTGGTTGACCTCGAACAATATCTTCCGATCCTGATTTTCCTGTTCATCGCGGCGGGCCTGTCGGCCCTCTTTGTGTTTCTCCCTATGGGAGTCTCGCGACTGACCGGGACACACCAGCCGACAGCAGAGAAGTACAGTGAGTACGAGTGCGGCTTTCCGGCTTTCGAGGATCCGCGCAGCCAGTTCGACGTTCGCTTCTACCTTGTCGCGATCCTGTTCATCATATTCGACCTTGAGGCGGCATTTCTTTTTCCTTGGGCAGTCAGCCTCGATCTGACCGGTTGGCCCGGTTGGATCACCATGATGGTATTCCTCGGCGAGCTTATTGTCGGTTTTGCCTACGCCTGGAAAGTCGGCGCGCTGGAGTGGGAGTGACGATATGAATACCCCCCAATCCCTATCTCCCGCAGCACAGCCCGGCGAAATCCGTCGTCCAGATGCAGAATATTTCAATGCGCTTCAGACCGAAGTGAACGACAAGGGCTTCCTTGTTACTTCGACGGAAGACCTGTTCCAATGGGCCCGGACCGGCTCACTGTGGTGGATGACCTTTGGTCTCGCTTGCTGCGCGGTCGAAATGATCCACGTGAACATGCCGCGCTACGATATGGAGCGTTTCGGCGTTGCGCCGAGAGCGTCCCCCCGTCAGAGCGACGTGATGATCGTTGCCGGTACGTTGTGCAACAAGATGGCCCCTGCGTTGCGTAAGGTATACGACCAGATGTCGGAGCCGAAATACGTTATCTCGATGGGTAGCTGCGCAAATGGCGGCGGCTATTACCATTACAGTTATTCTGTCGTGCGCGGCTGCGACCGCATCGTGCCGGTCGATATTTATGTTCCCGGTTGTCCGCCGACTGCCGAAGCTCTTCTCTATGGGGTAATGCAGTTGCAGCGGAAAATCCGCCGCGTAGGTACGATTGAGCGTTGAGGGTACAGGCGATGGCTACACTACATTCGGCGCCCCGCTTTACGGAAATCGATGGGCTGGCCAGCACGCTTTCGCGCGCGCTGGAGAAGCATATGGTTGAGGTTCACGAAGAGCATGGTGAGCTGCTGCTCACGGTGCGCCGCGGCTCAGTCGAAGATGCGTTGCGGATCCTGAGGGACGATCACGATTATCAGCAATTGATGGAGATTGCCGGGGTTGATTATCCCAGCCGCGGCGAGCGGTTCGAAGTCGTTTATATGCTCTTGAGCCTGACCAAGAATAGCAGGATCATGGTCAAGTGCACTGCATCGGAAGATACGCCGGTGCCGACCGTCACCACCCTCTGGCCGAACGCGGGGTGGCTCGAACGTGAGGTGTTCGACATGTACGGCGTGTTGTTCGACGGTAATACGGACCTGCGCCGGATACTCACCGACTATGGTTTCGAGGGGCACCCATTCCGCAAGGACTTCCCTCTCACTGGCTATGTCGAGCTGCGCTACTCCGAAGACGAAAAACGCGTGGTCTATGAACCGGTCGAGCTTGCGCAGGATCTCCGCCAGTTCGATTTTATGAGCCCTTGGGAGGGGGCGGATTACGTACTGCCTGGTGACGAGAAGGCAGAAGCTCCTCCGGTCGACGAGCCAAAGGTGACGGAGAAGCCTTCCGACACTGGAGCGGGCAAGGACACCGACAAAAAGGCTTCCGCCAAAGTCAGCGCGGGTGCACCGGCCGAAGAGGACGCAGGTGAAGATGTCCCCGCCCCTGCACCGACCGAAGATCAGCCAAATCGTGCCAAGCGCAAGGGCAAAGCCAGAGACACTGCAACGGCGACGGAACCGGTACAGAAAAGGGGCACCGGCGAAAAGGATGCCCCCAAGCGCAAAACTCAGGTCAAGAAGAAGGACGATAAGTAATGCGTTCTATGATCTCGCCGCTTTTTGTCTTGGCGCTAGCCGCGTGCTCGCAGCAACCTTCGCAAGAACAGGAAGGTGCTGACGATTTCGCGAGCCGTATCGGTCAGCAGGCAGCGGGCGCTCAACTCGATCCGTCACAGCCTGATCCCAATGCACCGAATGTCGCCGCAGACGCACCGCCATCCAACGCTAACCTCACCCAGCTTCAGCGCCTCGGTGATATAGGCGGAGTGAACCTTGGGCCGCGCGAGGGTGGTTGCACCTTCATGGTCGGTAATCAGGAAATGATTATCGCGGCGGGTATGAAGGAGCCGACGTTGCCCGGCAAGGCTGTCGTGCGAGTGGGAGACACACTCGTCATGACTGACGCCTCCCCTGGCGGGCTGGCCGCGATCAAATCTGGCACTACCTTCAGCGGAGAAGGCTTTACCGTCGAGGTTGCTCCGGCGGCCGGTGAGGAACAGAGCCGACCCGCCAATGTCGTCGTCACCGATGCGGCGGGTAATTCACAGAACTATTCCGGCAACTGGATCTGCGCATGAGTAGTGCAATGCATATCGAGGAATCGCCGACCACCGGCGACGAAACGATCACCAATTACACGATTAATTTCGGGCCACAGCACCCTGCTGCGCACGGCGTGCTGCGCATGGTGATGGAACTCGACGGAGAAATCATCGAAAGGATCGATCCGCATGTCGGTCTGCTGCATCGCGGCACCGAAAAGTTGATCGAGCATAAGACCTATCTGCAGGCGCTGCCATATTTTGACCGTCTCGACTACTGCAGTCCCCTGTGCCAGGAACACAGCTACGTCCTCGCGATAGAGAAGTTGCTCAATGTCGAAGTTCCAGAGCGAGCGCAGTATCTTCGTGTCCTGTTTGCTGAACTGACGCGCATCTGTAACCACATGCTCAACATCGGCGCTCACGTTATGGACGTAGGTGCGATGACTCCGAACCTCTGGGTATTCGAGCTCCGCGAAGACTGCATGAACTTCTTCGAGCGGGCGAGCGGTGCCCGTATGCACAGCGCGTGGTTTCGCCCGGGCGGAGTGCATCAGGATGTACCCGAAAAATTGCTCGTCGATATCGGCGAATGGCTGGACACGAGGTTGCCCGAACTCTTTGGCGACGCGATGAGCCTCGTGCTCGACAACCGAATCTTCAAGCAGCGGAACGTCGACATCGCCGTGGTGAGCAAGGACGACGCGGTTGCATGGGGCTTCTCCGGCCCGATGATCCGTGCTGCAGGTATTCCGTGGGACATTCGCAAGTCGCAGCCTTATGATGTGTACGACCGCATGGAATTCGACATCCCCGTCGGCACAAATTCGGATTGTTACGACCGCTTCGTGGTGCGCGTGAAGGAAGTTTACGAAAGCGCCAAGATCATCAAGCAGTGCCTGCGCGATATGCCATCCGGCCCTGTAGCGAGCGACGACCGCAAGGTTGCACCGCCAAAGCGTGCCGAGATGAAGCAATCGATGGAAGCGCTGATCCACCACTTCAAGCTCTATACTGAAGGCTTTCACGTGCCCGCGGGCGAGGTTTATGTCGCAACTGAAAGTCCCAAGGGCGAGTTCGGTGTTTACCTTGTCAGCGACGGGTCGAACAAACCCTATCGCTGCAAGATCCGGCCAACGGCTTTCAGCCACTTGCAAGCAATGGATTTCATGTCGAAGGGCCATATGCTGCCTGATGCCACTGCCATCCTCGGCGCCATCGATGTCGTTTTCGGGGAGTGCGACCGCTGATGGCTGACCGTAACCCCGCACCCGATACTCCCGAACTGCGCGAGCGCTGGGGTGCTTTTGAATTCACCGAAAGCTATCGCGAGCGTGCGGAAAAGGCGATCGCGCGCTATCCCGAGGGACGTCAGCGCTCGGCGGTCATGCCGCTGCTCGACCTTGCCCAGCGTCAGGTTGGTGAGGAAACCGACACACAAGGCTGGCTGCCCCTGCCGGTAATCGAATATGTCGCGGAATATCTCGATATGCCGGCCATCCGCGTGCTTGAAGTCGCCACATTCTACTTCATGTACAACATGAAGCCGGTGGGTAAGTTTCACGTGCAGGTCTGCGGCACGACGCCCTGTATGCTGCGCGGCTCGGACGGGTTGTTCCAAACCTGCAAGAAGCGCGGAATGACCAAGGGGCACGTGTCGCAGGACGGTCTCTGGACCCTCACCGAAGTCGAGTGCATGGGCAATTGCGCCACCGCGCCAATGGTCCAGATCAATGACAACAACTACGAAGACCTGACCCCCGAACGCCTCGACATTATCTTGGATGCGCTGGCCAAGGGCGAGCAGCCGAAGATAGGTACGCAGGAGCCTGGTCGTCACACTAGCGAACCGGCAAATGCACTGAGTTCGCTCGAGAAGATGACCGAAGAAAATCACGATTACCGGAGTGAATGGTGATGGATAGCTCGATCATCACGATCATCCTCACGATTCTTGCAGTCGTGATTGCCTGGAAAGTGCTGAAGGGTTTCATCAAGACAGTCGTACTGGTCGTAATCTTGATCGTCGCCTCAATCCTCGTGTTCGGGGGAGGCTTCTGATGCTCGCCGACAAGGATCGCATTTTCACCAACCTTTATGGCTTTCAGGATTGGGGACTCAAGGCGGCGCAGCAGCGCGGCGACTGGGACGATACGAAGTCGCTGATCGCGCGCGGACACGACAACATCATCGAGGAAATGAAGGCCTCGGGCCTTCGCGGGCGGGGTGGTGCTGGCTTCCCGACGGGCTTGAAGTGGTCGTTTATGCCCAAGGAAAGCAAGGATGGCCGACCAAGCTTCCTTGTCATCAACGCCGACGAATCCGAACCCGGTTCGTGCAAGGACCGCGAGATCATTCGCCACGATCCTCACAAGCTGATCGAGGGT
>CAYPGL010000105.1:6059-6362 GCA_964410035.1 uncultured Qipengyuania sp.
GGCAGGACTCGGGCGGAATCTGGCCCGGCATCAAGCTGATCGAGGGTACGCTGGTTTCCGGGTACGCAATGCGGGCGCGGGCGGCCTACATTTACATTCGCGGTGAATATATCCGCGAGGCTGAAACGCTGCAGGCTGCCATCGACGAGGCCTATGATGCAGGGCTGATCGGCAAGAACGCCAGCAAATCGGGATATGACTTCGACGTCTTCCTGCACCGCGGCGCGGGTGCATATATCTGCGGCGAAGAAACCGCGATGATCGAAAGCCTCGAAGGCAAGAAGGGCCAACCTCGCCTGAAGC
>CAYPGL010000106.1:0-6359 GCA_964410035.1 uncultured Qipengyuania sp.
AACCTGGGCGAACTGCTGCGCGGTTACGACCATGTGCTGGTCCCGGAGATGAACACCGGGCAGTTCAAGACAGTGCTGCGCGACCAGTTCCTCGTCGACGCTCAGCCGCTCACCAAGACCAGCGGCCAGCCCTTCCAGATCGCGGAACTGGAAGCCGAGATCGGTAAGTTTTTCGATGGTATTGCTGGCAATGAGGGCGGTGAAGTTCCGGTCAATGACGACCAGTTACCGCACCTCGAAGCAGGACATGACGACGGATCGTTGAGAAACGATGGCTCACCACAATCGCAGGAGCATCGCTCATGAACGCACCCGTGAAATTCGAAACCACCCTCAAGGACTGGGAAACCGACCAAGAGGTCCGCTGGTGCCCGGGATGCGGGGACTATGCTATTCTGAAAGCCGTGCAGCGGACCCTGCCACAACTTGGTGCGGACCCGGCGAAGACCGTGTTCATTTCTGGCATCGGCTGTTCGAGTCGGTTCCCGTATTACATCGAGAGTTACGGCTTCCACACGATCCACGGCCGCGCGCCGGCGTTTGCGACTGGTGTGAAGCTCGCCAATCCGGAACTGGACATCTGGCTGGTGACCGGGGACGGCGATGGCCTCTCCATCGGCGGTAACCATCTGATGCATGTGCTGCGCCGCAACGTGAACATGCAGATCATGCTGTTTAACAACGAGATCTATGGTCTCACCAAGGGACAGGCGTCGCCGACCAGTCGCGAGGGTACTAAGTCTCCGTCGACGCCCATCGGCAGCTACGACCATCCTGCACGGCCCGCCGCTTTTGCCTTGGGCAGCGGTGCGCGCTTTATCGGGCGCGGCTTCGACGTGTCGAAACACCTGCCCGACGTTCTCAAAGCCGCGCACGCACACAAGGGCGCAGCCTTCATCGAGATCTTCCAGAACTGCATCGTCTATAATAAGGACGTGTTCGACGATTTTGCCGCACCGAAGGGTGCGGAGGATCGCCAGCTCTGGCTCGAGAACGGCAAGCCCATGCTGTTCGCTGGGGATAGCAAGGGAATCGCGCTCAATCGCGATAGCCTGAGCCTGACAGTGGTGGATGTGACCGATGGCGATTGGGAAAGCGCGGGCGTCATCGTGCACGACGTCACCAACCGTTCGGTGGCCCATATGCTGATCGAGATGCCCTTCGGTGCATACCCCATGGCACTCGGCGTGCTTTACGACGATCCCCGCCCGACCTTCGAGGATGCGGTGATCCAGGAGCGCAAGATGGCCAGCGAAGGCAAGGAAGCCAACCTCGCCAAGTTGCTCGGCAAGGGGCAGACATGGACAGTCAGTGGCACCGCGCAGGACCCGGTCTAGTTCGACGCTTTCCTACGCAAGGGCCGCAGCCTATTCCCCGGGAGGTGAGACCGCTTTTCTCTTCGCCGACCGCAGTTCTGCGCCGCCTTGCGCCGTGTGAAGTTTTTGGCTCTGGACAGTGTAATACCCGGTCCATGTCTCTGCAGATTGTAGGGCGGGCCTCGTGGACAATCTGACACACAGCCTCGTCGGCGCGCTGATCGGGCAGGCGGGACTGAAAAAGAAGACCGGGCTCGCCATGCCGGCGCTGATCATCGGGGCGAACCTGCCCGATGTGGATGCGGCATGCTTCTTCTGGCTGGAAGGGGTGGAACATCTCGGCTTTCGCAGAGGCATCACCCACGGTCCGCCTGCAATGGTGCTCTTGCCTCTGATACTCGCGGGTCTGCTTTACGCTTTCGACCGATGGCAAGCGTGCCGCGGAAAGAGGCCGGAGGGTCGGCTACCGGTCAACTTCAAATGGCTGTTCTTGCTTAGCGTCGTCGCCTGCTTGACGCATCCTGCGCTAGACTGGCTGAACGTCTACGGCATTCGCCTTCTCGAGCCGTTTTCGAGCAAGTGGTTCTACGGCGACACGCTGTTCATCATCGACGTATGGCTCTGGGCGCTGATGGGCTTCGCGACGTGGTTCTCGCTACGGCGGGAGAGGCGGGGCGGGGTGTGGATGCGGCCCGCTCGTATGGCGATTGCGGCGACGCTGGCGTATATCGGGGTGAATGGGGCGATCACCCATCAAGCCGAGAATGCGCTGCTGGATCGTGCATCAGAGGGCGAGACCATTATAGCCAGTCCTCCACCCCTCACTTTTTGGGAACGGGAAGTTCTCTCTGGAGGTCCGTCGCTCTGGTGGATGACCAACTATTCAATAGTGGAGGGGTTAGGCACCAAGGCAGCGGTGGGCCAGCCGTGCTTCTTACCATCATGGGAATGGGAAAGGGCATCTAAAGAGACGCCCCGGACCGACGCTTTCCTCTTCTGGTCACGCGCGCCCTTCGCGGAGCTCGCGCCGGATGGCTCAATTCTACTCCGCGATGCCCGCTTCTACGATCCTCGTGCCCGCGACCGGTTCACGGTCGCGTTGCCAGATGTGAAATGCGAACCGCGCAGTCAGCGAGTGGCGGGGCCGAGCTTCTTCCCCGCATCGCTATCCGCAGCCGCCTTGGCTGGAGCGTAGAGAAGCGCCGCTGCCAGAAATGCCCAGCCTGCGCCGCCCAGCCACCCGGCGGTGACATCGCTCGGGAAATGCACGCCCAGCATCACGCGGCTCCAGGCGACCATCGCGCTCAGCACCATGGCTGCGCCAATGATTGTGTAGCGCACCGAATGGCGTTTGCTCAGCGCGGCAAAGGCGATGGCCATGGCGATGTATACCACCGCCGCGTTGAAGCTATGGCCGGAGGGGAAGCTTTCGCCGCCGGCCTCCATCAGATGCGGGACGATCTGCGGCCGTTCGCGCCCGACCAGCATTTTGAGGCCGGTGTTCGCGATCCAACCGCCTGCCACTGTCATCGCGAACAGGACTGCCTCGCGCCGCAGTTTCAGGAACAGCAGCGCGATCACCGCGCCAATGGCGAAGAGGTTGCGTAGGAACACGCCACCGAGAGCGGTGGTGTCGCGGACGATCTCGAGAAGCAGGTGAGACCCCGCAAAACCGCGTGCGTCACCGGTGCGTGCAGAGAGCAGGCCCCAGTCGTCGAACCCGCCGGTTCGCCCAGAAAGGACGAGCCAGACCAGCAGCGCAAAGCCCGTCCAGCAGACCGCAGCGGCAATCAGTGCCTTCCTGCGGTTGAAGGTGAAGCCGCGTTCTGGCAGGCGAACAGCTTCGGCAGGAAGGTGATGCGGATCGTGAATGATGTCGTCCATGAGATGGGGAACAAGCCGATGTTCGCTTGTGTTCCTGCCACATGAGTTCCCCCCAGTTAGTTTGGCTGCGGCGCGACCTGCGCATGGCCGACCAGCCCGCACTCCATGCCGCCGCAAAGGCAGGGCCCGTAATCCCGGTCTATGTGCTGGATGACGAGCGTACAGGCGACCATGCCTATGGCGGGGCTTCCAGGGTCTGGCTGCACCACGCGCTGGACAGCCTCGGCAGGTCGCTTGGCAGCCGCCGCTCGCAGATCGTCTTGCGGCAGGGCGATGCACCGCAGGTGCTCGCGGCACTTGCGCATGAGGTTGGCGCGGGCTGCATCCACGCTATCCGTCATTACGAACCGTGGTGGAAGGAAGCCGAAGGCGAACTGAAGGCTGCGCTGGGCGATGCGTGCAAGCTACGACTCTACGACGGAAATTATCTGCTGCCCCCCGGTTCCGTAACGACGGGATCGGGCGATCCCTACAAGATATACACCCCTTTTTCGAAGGCGATGCTGGAGGTGATGCCGCCCCGCGACGTCCTGAGCGAACCGGAAACGATCTCCTCGCCCGAAAGCTGGCCCGAAAGCGACGAGCTTGGGGACTGGAACCTGCTCCCGAGTAAGCCGGATTGGGCAGGCGGTATCCGTGACTTCTGGGACTTTGGTGAGGCCGCTGCGCATGAGCGTCTGGAATGGTGGTCCGACGAAGTCGCCGACTACGACGAGGGACGCAATCTCCCGTCAAAGGACGTCACCTCGCGCCTGTCACCCCATCTTCACTGGGGGGAAATCAGCCCCGCGCAGGTATGGCACAAGCTCAAGGATAAGCGCTCGCAAGGCTGGCAGACTTTCGCCAAGGAGATCATCTGGCGCGACTATGCGCAGAACGTCATCGACCAGTTCCCGGACTATCCACGCGAGAGCTACCGTGACTACGATGAGCGTACCTTGTGGCGTAACCCCAATGCCGGACACGTGATCAAGGAAGACCTGAACTGCTGGCAGCGAGGAATGACCGGTTATCCGATCGTCGACGCCGGGATGCGGCAGCTCTGGCAGACGGGATGGATCCACAACCGCGTCCGGATGATCTGCGCCAGCTTTCTGGTGAAACACCTCCTGATCGACTGGCGCCACGGAGAGCAGTGGTATTGGGGCTGCCTCGTCGATGCTGATTACGGGAATAACGGCGTCAACTGGCAATGGATTTCCGGCACCGGGGTCGACAGCAATATGTTCAGCCGGATCATGGCTCCGCTCAGCCAGAGCGAGAAGTTCGGCGCAGCAGACTATATCCGCACTTACGTCCCCGAGCTGGCCGATTTGGACGACGACTGCATTCACGATCCGCCCGACCCGCAGCGCTGTGAATATCCAGCCAAGGTGGTCGGGCACAGGGAAGCGCGTGAACGGGCGCTCGAAGCATATAGGGCAAGCAAGCCGTAGCGGACTTGTCGCCTCGCGCGCAGCGCGCCATAGCGCGCCGCATGGACATGCAGACCAGCCAGCGCGGACGCGATCTCGTCGAAGGTTCGAAACCCTTCGCGCGCAAGCCCGGTTGGCTCGCCCGGCTGATCGCGCCCGGCTTCCGTAATATCCTTGGGAAGATCGATGCTGCACTGACCAGCGGTGCGATCCACGGCAGCTTGCCCGATGGAAGCCCCTGCGTGCTTGGCGGTCGCGAACCGGGCTTCGAATGTATCGTCGAACTGCGCAACTACAATGCGCTCGTCCGTCTGGCGAGCAATGGCTCTGTAGGGTGGTATCAGGCGTGGGAGGCAGGCGAGTGGTGGAGTCCCGATCCGGTGCCGCTTTTTGCCTTGTTCATGCAGCATGCGGAGCGTCTCGGGGATACGGCACGTGCGAAGGGGCCCTTCCGTCAGGGTCTGAAACTTGCACATCTCGTCAATCGCAACACCCATAAGGGCGCTCAGAAGAATATCTCCGCGCATTACGACCTCGGCAATGATTTCTACGAGGCTTGGCTCGATCCGACGATGAGCTATTCCTCCGCACTGGCAGTCTCAGGCGCCAGTCTTGAGGCTGCACAGAAGCGCAAATGGGCCGCATTGCGGAACCGGATCGGCGATGTGAACACGGTTCTGGAAATCGGATGCGGTTGGGGTGCGTTGGCCGATCACCTCCAACGGCAGGGCAGCCACGTCACCGCCATCAGCCTTTCGGAAGAACAATTGGCATGGGCGAGGATGCACCATTCAGGCGACATCGACTTCCGCAAACAGGACTATCGCGACACCGCAGGACAATATGACGCCGTCGTCAGCGTTGAGATGGTCGAGGCGCTGGGCCGTGAGTACTGGCCGACATATATGGATTGTATCGCGCGGAATCTGAATCAGGGCGGGACTGCTGCGGTGCAGTATATCTCGATGCGTGATGACCTATTCGACGAATACGCCAAGAGCGCCGATTTTATTCAGGCTTATATCTTCCCCGGCGGTCTGTTGATCCGCACCAGCGAATTCCGTCGTCTTGCCGAAGAACGCGGCCTCATCTGGCAGGACCAGAAAGACTTCGGGCTCGATTATGCCGAAACGCTTCGGCTGTGGCGGGAGAATTTCGACCGTGCCGTTGAAGAAGATCGCTTGCCGTCGGGATTCGACGACAGCTTCTGCGACTTGTGGCGCTATTACCTCATGTACTGCGAAGGCGGCTTTCGCGGAGCTGGGATCGATGTCCACCAGGTTACACTGGTGAAGGAAGGAAAATGACGATGCGAGCGATACTTGTCTCTGGATTTGTACTGGCACTCACCGGCTGCATGAATGCGGTCGATGCGCCTCAGGTTCCGCGTGCCGTACCAGCGGTTACGCAATCGATGCCGGAAGAGATGGCCAGTCTGGATCCTTCCGACTCGATCCTTTTCTGGAGTGACGAGCGCCGTTCCGCAGCCTTTCGCGATATGGAAGGCCTGTTTCCCGGTCTGGAAGTCGCGCCTGCTCCGATTCCGAACGAGTTGTCGAAGAGCAATCCGCTCGACAGCGCCACTGCTGCTGAGGCACGCCAGTTCATCGCCGAGACGTCTGCTGCGGGCTTGATGGTGCTGAAGGATGGTGAAATCGTCTTCGAGGAATACGGTCTCGGTTTCCAGCCAGATGAGCGCTGGACCAGCTTCTCCGTAGCCAAGAGCTTCACCTCAACACTTCTG
>CAYPGL010000107.1:0-6351 GCA_964410035.1 uncultured Qipengyuania sp.
GGCTGCCCGACCCCTTCCACGCGCTTCGGCGCGGTCAGGTGGCCCACGACCTCGTCTACGTCGACGGCAGCACCCCGTTCGTCGCCGATGCCCGGGCCGCCGGGGCGGGCGCGCAGGACGGGCGCGCCTTGCTCGCAGCACAGGCGGAGGATGCCTTCCACCGCTGGGTCTTTCAGGATGATCTTGAAAGCTGCCGTGACCTTTTCCTTGGTCGCGCCGCCGCCCACGTCGAGGAAGTTCGCCGGGAAGGCGCCGTTCAGCTTGATGATGTCCATCGTCGCCATGGCGAGGCCTGCACCGTTGACCATGCAGCCAATGTTGCCGTCCAGCTTGATGTAGGCGAGATCGTATTCGCTGGCTTCGACTTCAGCCGGGTCTTCCTCGGTCTCGTCGCGCATCGCTTCCACGTCCTTGTGACGATAGAGCGCATTGCCGTCGAAGCTCATCTTGGTGTCGAGCACAAGGAGGTTGCCCTCCTTGTCTTCCACCAGTGGATTGATCTCGAGCATCTCCATGTCGAGGTCAATGAAGGCGGTATAAAGCTGCTTGGCCAGCTTCTGGCACTGCTTGTTGGTATCGCCGGTCAGCTTGAGCGCGAAGGCCACAGCGCGGCCGTGGTGCGGCATGAAGCCCTGTGCCGGATCGATGGTGATTGTGGTGATCTTCTCGGGCGTTTCATGCGCCACGTCCTCGATATCCATGCCGCCTTCGGTGGAGGCGATCATCGCGACCTGCCCGCTCGCACGGTCGACCAGCATGGAAAGGTAATATTCCTTCTCGATATCGACGCCGTCTGTGACGTAGAGGCGGTTCACCTGCTTGCCTTCATCGCCGGTCTGAATCGTCACCAGAGTGTTGCCGAGCATCTCCTGTGCGTTGACTTCCACCTCTTCGACGCTCTTCGACAGGCGGACGCCTCCCTTCGCATCGGGCCCAAGTTCCTTGAACTTGCCCTTGCCGCGCCCGCCGGCGTGGATCTGCGCCTTCACGACATAGAGCGGCCCGGGAAGCTGCTTCGCGCCTTCAACCGCCTCTTCGACGGTGAGTGCTGGGTATCCTGCGGGAACGGCGATGCCGTATTTCGCGAGGAGTTCCTTGGCCTGGTATTCGTGAATGTTCATCGGGGTTCTCGTCCTTCGCGCAAATGCGCGGTCTGGGGGGATGGGAATCTGCGCGTGCGCATAAGCATGTCTGGGCGCGCTTGAAAAGTGCGGTTTTCGGGTGCAAGTGCTCCCGCGCTCCATGATCGACAGCCAACGTCTCGAATCCATCGTCGCGCAGGCAGGCGAGATCGCGCTCGGACTCTGGCCGGGAGCGGGTGCGGAACTGGAGTCGTGGGATAAGGTGCCGGGAAGCCCGGTGTGCGAGGCCGATCTTGCCGTCGACGCCTTTCTGAAACGCGAACTGGGCGCTCTGTTGCCTTCGGCCGGATGGCTCTCCGAAGAAACCGCCGACGATCCGCAGCGGCTCGAACGAGATCTGATCTGGCTCGTCGATCCGGTGGACGGCACACGCGATTTCATCCGCGGTCGCAAGGGGTGGGCGGTCTCTGTCGCGCTGATCAGTTCGGGCAGGCCGCTCATCGGCACGCTCTGCGCGCCGGCACGCGGCGAGGTGTGGCAGGCCGTTGCAGGACAGGGTGCAACGCTCAACGGAACACGGATCGCTGCGTCGACGCGGCAGGATTTCGACGGCGCGCGCGTGCCCGCAAACGATCTGATGAAGCAGGACCGGATGCTGACCAGGGTCGAGCAGCCCAATTCCATCGCGCTTCGGATCGCTATGGTGGCGGATGACCGCGCCGATCTCGTCGCTACGCTGCGCTGGGGTTTCGAATGGGACATTGCCGCCGCCGGACTGATCGCACGCGAAGCGGGCGCTGCCGTGTCCGACAGTTTCGGTCGCAAGCTCGATTACAATAAACGCGACCCGCGCGCCTTCGGCGTCATCGCCAGCGCGCCGGGGATCCATTCCGCCACAGTCGAGCACCTTGCAGATCGGGCACAGCAGATCGCCAACCCCTAGAAGCCTTTGCATGAAAAAGGGGCCGGGCTGGACCCGACCCCTTCTTTTCGAACTTTAGCTCGGTTTTACTTCAGATCACTGGCTCGCCTGAGCGGCTTCCACATCATCCTGATCGAACGGAATGATCTTGATTTCGACCCGGCGGTTCAGCGGTTCGTTTACGCCGTCGGCGGTCTTGACCTTGAGATGCTCGTACTGCTCGCCGTAACCCTGCCAACGGATGCGCGAAGAGCTTACGCCGCGGCTGATCAGGTAGTTGGCGACCGCCTGGGCGCGCTGTTCGGACAGACGCTGATTGAGGTCGGTGCCGCCGGTCGTGTCGGTATAGCCGTACACGTCGATCAGGCTGTTGGGATACTGGACGAGGTTCGCAGCGACATTGTCGAGCGTGGCGCGGAAGGCCGAATTGATCGTCGCGCTGCCGGTGGCGAAGGTCACACCGTCGGGCAGGTTGACGAGAATTGCGTTGCCGCCGTCGGTTTCGCTCACATCGACGCCCGAACCGGCAGTCTGTTCTTCCAGTTCCTTGATTTGCTGGTCCATGCGGTAGCCGACATAGCCGCCCGCTGCGCCGCCTGCAGCTGCACCGATGATGCGTCCGGTCTTGCCGCCGATTACGCCGCCAAGGAGGCCGCCGGCAACAGCGCCGCCGACACCGCCGAGCACGGTGCGCGACACCTTGCGTTCACCGGTGTTGGGATCGGTGACACAGGCAGACGTGCCGAGCAGGGCGATCGACGAAAGTCCTGCGAGGAAAAAGCGTGATGATTTCATGTTTACATTCCCTTTCTGAGAGCCGGGCTGGATGGAGCTCTTCGGCCCCTGCCTCACCCGAACGCCATGGGACGCACCCACCAGCGTCTCTAGAGTGTTCCAACCATTCAATTCACAGCCTGTTCCGAGAGACGCTGGCAGAGCGGCGCTTTTGTGCTAGCGACGGGGCGTGACACCCTTTCCCTGGACCGACCTCCTCATCATCGCCGGATTGATCGTGCTCAACGGCGTGTTCGCCATGAGCGAACTGGCAATCGTATCCGCGCGCACCGGCCGGCTGCGCTCGGCGGCCAATCGGGGGAGCACGAGCGCGCAGACCGCGATCGAGCTGGCAGCCGATCCGGGCAAGTTCCTTTCCACCGTGCAGATCGGCATCACGCTGATCGGGATCATCAACGGCGCCTATTCCGGCGCCAGCCTTGGCGGTCCGGTGGGAGAACGGCTGGCGGCTCTCGGTCTGCCCGTGGCATGGGCGGAGGAAGCCGGCTTTGCCGCGGTGATCGCCGTAACGACCTATCTTAGCCTCGTCGTGGGCGAACTGGTACCCAAGCAGGTGGCCTTGCGTCTGGCAGCACCGATCGCCATCGCCACGGCCCGCCCGATGGCGCTGCTTGCACGCGTGGCCGCGCCGCTGGTTTGGTTGCTCGATGCCTCCTCTGGCCTGTTGATCCGCTTGCTCGGCGTGAAGCCAGGCGGGCAGAGCTCGATTACAGCGGAAGAGCTACACATGCTCTTCGCCGACGCGACCCGCAGCGGCGTGATCGAGAGCGAACAGCATCAGATGCTCGCCGGTGTCGTCCGCCTCGCCCAGCGGCCGGTGCGCGAAGTGATGACCCCCCGGACGGATATCGACTGGATCGATGTGAATTCCGACGAGGCGGCGATTCGCGCACTGCTGGAAGAAAGCCCGCATTCGGTCTGGCCGGTGGCTGACGGTTCGCCCGACCGGGTCATGGGTCTCGTGCGGGTACGCGAAGTGCTCGGCGCGCTGCTGGCGGGCGAAGGCGTGATGCTCGAAACGCTGATGAAGAAGGCCGAAGTCGTGCCTGACCAGCTCGATGCGGTCGATGCGCTCCGCGTCCTGCAACAGGCCGACATCGCGATGGCCATGGTGCATGACGAATACGGTCATCTCGACGGTGTCGTGACCCCGGTGGACCTGCTCACCGCGCTGGTAGGCGATTTCGCCAGCGACCAGGACCCGGACGATACTCCAGGCATCGTGGAGCGTGACGACGGCAGCCTGCTCGTGGCCGGATCGCTCTCGGCCGATGCGCTCGCCGACCGATTAGATCTGGATTATGGCGACGACCGCGAATTCGCGACAGTCGCGGGATTCTGCCTTGCCGTAATGAAGAAACTGCCAGCCGAAGGCGAATGGTTCGAGGAGCAGGGCTGGCGCTTCGAAGTCGTCGACCTCGACGAACGCCGCATAGACAAGGTGTTGGTCAGCGAAGTCGCGGGCAAGGCGAGGAGCGAAGTCTCAGTGGAATAAGCTATCAGTCTGCGCCTAACCGGGCCAGCGGAGGACCGACAAGGGCGCCCGCCCGCAGCCGGTGCGGCAATCCGTGCGCCTAGCTAGAGAGTCGCAGACGGGCAAAGCCCACCCGCGGAGGCGGGTTCGCAAAGCAATCAGCCGGGAATCACGGCCTGCGCCGATGCCCCGTCACCTTCGGGTGCGGCGATGATGTCGCGGGTCACACGGCCCTTGGCGACGGTGTTGGTTTCTTCCGAACCCACCTGCGAACGGATGCCCGGTTCTGCCGCACCGGCACGGTCGAGCGCGCTGGTTTCGACCGAGCTACGCTCCGCCGGGCCGCCGAACAGCGTCTCGAGCGTCTGTTCTGCCGCGGTGCCTTCCGCCGGGCGCGGCGCGCCGGGAGCGGGGGGCACAAGGTTGAAATCGGGCGGCACCACTAGCGGAGCCTGACGCTGCACGGCGAATTCATCGGGGCGTTCGCGGTTCAGGAAACCGCCGCCGCCGCATGCTGCCAGCATGCTGGAAACTGCGCCAAGAAGGGCGATACGGGTAAGGGTATTCATCAGTTGCTCTCCGCGGCATCTGCCGGTTTGCCGTGCATGAGGTCGTCGACCTCTTCACCAGCCTTGTCGCGCATGAAGAAGGCGCGGGCAAGGATTATCAGGACGCCGATGGTGATGGCCGCATCGGCGATGTTGAAGATCAGGAAGGGGCGGAATTCCCCGATATGGAAGTCGGCATAGTCGATGACATAGCCGAGTTCGTAGCGGTCTTTGATGTTGCCCAGTGCGCCGCCGAGGATCATCGCCAGGCCCAGAATATCGCCTAGCGCCTTCTCGCGAAACATCCAAATGGTGACCACCAGCGCGATCAGCGCGGTAACGCCCACCAAAATCCAGCGCGATTCGAAGCTATCGGCTTCGAACAGGCCCATCGAGACGCCGAAATTCTGCGTCCAGCGCAGGTCGAAGAAGGGCAGCAGGTCGATCACGCCGCGCTGGCGCAGCTGCAGCGGCTCGACCATGAGCCACTTCACATACTGGTCTGCGCCATAGATGACGAAGGCGAGCGCTACGCCGATCAGGCGCGTGCGAAGCAGCGGGTTCATGTCAGGCAGCATCCATCTGGGTGACGACATCTTCGCAGCGGTCGCACAGCGCCCCGTCCTCGGAAACCGAGGGGAGCAGGCGCCAGCAACGGCCGCATTTCTCTTCGTCTGTACGGGTAACGGACACCGTGTCGCTATCGCTCCGGGCGACTGACGCGGTGATGAACAGTTCGGCGAGATCCGCGTCGCTAAAGCTTTCGGGCACCGCGCTGGCGGGGACCACCACATCGGCTTCGAGGCTGGAGCGGATGGTCTTGTCGCGGCGCAGCGGCTCAATCGCCTCGGTCACGCGCTCGCGTAAATCGCGCAGCTTTTCCCAGCGTGCACCATCGGCGGATACGCCGGGAACCTTGGGCCATTCGAGCAGGTGGACGCTGCCGCCTTCCGGATAGCGCGTGGTCCATACCTCTTCGGCGGTGAACACCAGTACCGGCGCGGCATAGCGGACCAGTGCATGGAACAGCAAGTCGAGCACGGTGCGGTAGGCGTTGCGGCGCGTGCTGTCCGGCCCGTCGCAATAGAGGCAGTCCTTGCGGATATCGAAATAGAAGGCCGACAGGTCCTCGTTGCAGAAATCGACCAGCAAGCGCGTGTAGGTGTTGAAGTCATAGGTCTCGAGCGCGGTCTTCAACTTTCCGTCGAGATCGGCGAGCAGCGCGAGGACGTAGACCTCCAGCTCGGGAATCTCGCCCGTATCGCCCATGTCCCCGACAAAGCCGTCGAGCGCGCCAAGGAGATAGCGGAAGGTGTTGCGCAAGCGCCGGTACTGGTCGCCCACGCCCTTTAGGATTTCTTCGCCGATCCGGTGGTCTTCAGTGAAATCGACGCTCAGCGCCCACAGGCGGATGATGTCCGCGCCGTATTGCTCCATCACCTTCAGCGGGCTGACCGTGTTGCCCTTGGACTTGGCCATCTTCTCGCCCTTCTGGTCCATGGTGAAGCCATGGGTGAGGACGGCCTTGTA
>CAYPGL010000108.1:0-6316 GCA_964410035.1 uncultured Qipengyuania sp.
CGTGGCGGCTGAACCAGGAATATGTGATCGACCGCAAGCGCATGCGCGCCGATCCGGTGGACGACGGCATTCTCTCGTTACGGCACAAGGGAGCGGATGCGCACGAAGCGCATGAAACGCTCGAAGCTGCGGAGTAGCTTTCGCGAACCAGCCGCACTACGTGGTCTTCCATGACTGATCGTATCTACACCGCCGGGCTGGTCGTGATCGGCGACGAAATCCTTTCGGGGCGGACGCACGACAAGAACATCGCGCAAGTCGCCAGCTGGCTGCAGGTGCAGGGCATTCGCCTTTCCGAAGTGCGCGTGGTGCCCGATGTGATCGAACGGATCGTCGAAGCGGTCGACGCGCTGCGCGAAGCCAATGACTACTTGTTCACTACGGGCGGGATCGGGCCCACGCATGACGACATCACCGTAGACGCCGTGGCGCAGGCCCTTGGCGTGCCGGTGATCGTCCATCCCGAAGCCCGCGCCATTCTGGAGAAATACTATACCGACAAGGGCGGGCTAAACGAAGGCCGGCTGCGCATGGCGCGGACGCCCGAAGGTGCCGAACTGATCCCTAACCGCATGTCGGGTGCGCCGGGCATAAGGATCGGCAAAATCCACCTCATGGCGGGTGTCCCGCATATCACCGCCGGGATGCTGGATGCCCTGACCGGCTCGCTCAAAGGCGGCGCACCGCTGATTGCCGAGACCGTCGGCGGGTTTATTCCCGAAAGCGAAGTGTCCGCCCTGCTCCGCGAGGTCGAAAAGGCCCATGAAAATTGCCAGATCGGTAGCTATCCGTTCTTCCGCGAAGGCCGCGTCGGGTCAAACTTCGTCATCCGCTCCACCGACCGGGCCGAACTCGATGCCTGCATGGCGGAACTCTGCAAGGGGCTGGAAGAAGCAGGGTTCGCATTTACCCCCGGCGGAATCTGACCGGCACTTGCGCAGCGCCGCGCCCGGGCTAGCCTGAGTTTCCATGCTCTGGCTTTTGGTCTTCGGTCTCATCGTTGCCTGCGTGCTGCTCTTCCAGCGTGTGCAAGCGGCCGAGCGACGGATCGGCGAACTGGAGGAGCGACATTCGGAGCATGCGTGGCGCCTGCTCGCGCTGGCATCGGCCAACGCAGCCGCCCCCTCGGCACACGAGGACGAGGGTCTTGAGCACGTCCAGCCGGACACCTCGCCGGAGAACCTGGTTGAAGCCGCCTCAACACCTGCCGTAACGCTGCGCACGTATGCCGAGGCCGCGGCCACGGCCGAGACGTCTCCGCCAGAGGCTTCCGCGCGCACGGCCGGCCCAGGCGAACCGGCTCTCGCAGCCGAAGACCAGCCATCCCGCTTCAGCCTCGACTTCGAGGACATCTTCGGGCGCCGCTTGCCGATCTGGGGGGGCGGAGTAACGCTCGCCGTTGCGGGCGTGTTTCTCGTGCGCTATTCGATCGAGGCGGGCCTGCTGACGCCCGCGGTGCGCGTGGCGCTCTCCTTCCTCTTCGGGCTTCTCCTGCTGGCAGGGGCCGAAGTCGCCCACCGCTACGAAGATCGCATCCGTGACGAACGCGTACGGCAGGCCTTGGCCGGCGCCGGTCTCGCGACATTGTATGCGGGGTTCTACCTTGCGGGGACACAATACGGGCTTATCGGCCAGACCGTCTCCTTCCTCGGTCTCGCCGCCGTGACCGCCCTGGCCATCTTCCTGTCCTACCGTTTCGGACTGCCGAGCGCGGTGCTCGGCCTGGTCGGAGGTTTTGCCGCCCCTGCTCTTGTCGGCGGAGAAGACGCCAACCTGCCGATGCTGGCACTCTATCTCGCGCTGGTCACAGGGGGCCTCACACAGACCGCCAATCGCCAGCGCCGCTCCTGGCTGGGTCTTGGCGCGCTGGCAGGCGGGCTTGGCTGGGGAGCGCTACTGCTGATCGGCGGAGATTTCGCGTTTTCCGACATTCTCGCTCTCGGCCTCTATTTCATCGTGCTCGGCACACTCGTTCCGGCCTTCCTCGATATCGAGCGGTTCGAACAGCCCATCCGCATCGCGGCAGCCGCTCTCGCTGGCCTGCAACTGGCAGTGCTGGTAGATGAAGGCGGGTACCAGTTGCTGGCGTGGGGCCTCTACCTGCTCCTCGGCGCAGCACTGGCATGGTTCGGATGGCGCAGGCCTGAGATGCGTGCCGGCAGCGCGATGGCCGCGGCCATTGGTATTGTCCTGCTTGCGCTGTGGCCCGCTCCCGATTCGATGGGTTTCGCCTTGGTCGCGGCGGGGCTCGCGGCGCTGTTCGCGCTGGTCGCGCTCGGCCTGCTCCGCTGGAAAGACGGTGGTTCGCTGGAAGCGCTGAGCGTAGCCGTCGTGGCGCTCTCCATCGGACTGGTGACGCTCTGGAAATTCGGCAGTTTCGACAGCGATGCGGTGCGCGCTTGGGAGGGAATGGGGCTCCTTGCACTCGCTGCTCTGCCTGCCGCTGCAGCAAGGATATTGTGGGGCCGCACGATAGCGGGCGAGCTTGCCGCCAATCTCTCCAGCGCGGCGCTGCTAAGCTTCCTCGCCGGCGTGTGCCTGTTGCCCGACGTAACGATGCCTTTCGTCGCTGGCGGAATAGCAGTGGGGCTCGCATGGCTCCTGCGAGGGCGGGTGACCGAAAGCCGCTCGCTCTCCGCGTTGCTTTGGATGGTGGCCGTTGGCACTTTCCTGACCCTGCCCATCGGCGACGCGCGATTTGCCGAGTTCGAAAACTTGTTTTCGGGCGCCAGCGATATAGCGGTGCTGTCAGCTCTTCGGTGGCTCGCGGCTGCATTGCCTTGGGCAGCGATTGCCTTGGTCCGTCCGAAAGGTCCGGACCGCGCAGTCGCGGAATTCGTTTGCGGCCTCCTGCTCTTTGCAGCGCTCGGCCAAATACTGCCGCCCATCTGGCTGGTCTGGGTTGCAGCGGCCTTGGTCGCAGGCTTCCATGTGACATGGCCGGGAAAATCCTTAGCTGCATTGGCGTTCATCCTGTGCATTGCCCTGTGGGCTCTGGTGCCCTTAGGCGAATGGCTGATGGAAGGATTTGCAGCTTTGTCCGGCGACCCAATGCTGGTGAGCTACTTGCCGAGCCTTCGGCAGGTTCTTGGGTTTATCCTTCCACTGGCAATTGCGCTCGGCATGACGCGCCTACGCATCCCGAGCTACTTCGCGGGGCCCGTGCCGTTGTTCTGGGCTTCGTTGCCATTGGCACTGATCGTGGCGCATGTGCTCTACAAACACATTCTTGCGCTCGATTCCTTCGCTGATTTCGCCGCGCGCGGACTGGCGGAACGCACGCTGTGGGAAGCCTTGCTTCTCGCCATCGGTTGGGGCGGCTGCCATGTCCTCCGGCAGCGGAAAGCGGCAACTGCCTTCGTCGCAGCCACCATTGCCCATTTCTTCTGGTTCACCGGCGTGTTGCACAACCCTTTGTGGGAGCATCAGGCGGTTGGGCCGGTTCCGCTCGCCAACCTCGCACTGACCGCTTACGCCGTCGTGATAGCTTCGCTCCTGTCGATCCGACGCTGGCACCTTAGAACGAGGCGCGGAATCGACATCGCGATCATGGTGCTCGCGACTCTTGGCGCGATGACGCTGCTGCGGCAGATCTTCGCCGGGTCGTTCCTTGATACACTACCCATGTCTCAGAACGAGGATCTGCTGCGTTCGCTTCTCGGGATCCTCCTCGCCATCGCCTTCCTGCTGATCGGCAGCGCGCGGGGCGAACGGCTCTGGAGGGTCGGATCGCTGGTGCTGATGACGGGCACTGTGCTGAAAGTCTTCATCTTCGACACCGCTGGTCTCGAAGGACTGTTGCGTATTGCCAGCTTCGTCGCTCTCGGCGCCAGCCTAATTGGCATCGGCTGGTTCTATTCTCGCCAATTGAAGGTCGCACCGCCTACACAATAAGAAAGGGCCGGAGGTCTCCCCCCGGCCCTTTTCCTGTTTTCGCTACTGCCTATCGGCTGCAGAAACGCCGAAGAAATTACGCGCCTTCGACTTCGCCTAGGTCGACCTTGAGGCCGGGACCCATCGAGCTGGTCAGCGTGACCTTGCGGACATACTTGCCTTTGGCGCCGGTCGGCTTGGCCTTGACGATGGCTTCGGTCAGCGCCTTGAAGTTCTTCTTCAGGTCTTCATCCTTGAATGACAGCTTGCCGATGCCGCTGTGGATGATTCCCTGCTTCTCGACGCGGAATTCGACCTGGCCGCCCTTGGCGTCTTTCACGGCCTGTTCCACGTTCGGCGTCACGGTGCCGAGCTTCGGGTTCGGCATCAGGCCCTTGGGGCCGAGCACCTTGCCGAGACGGCCGACGACACCCATCATGTCCGGGGTCGCGATCACGCGGTCATAATTAAGATTACCGTTCTGCATGTCTTCCATGAGATCTTCGGCACCGACCTTGTCGGCCCCTGCAGCAAGCGCCTTCTCGGCGTTATCGCCCTTGGCGAACACTGCGACCTTCACGTCCTTGCCGGTGCCGCTCGGAAGCGAAACCATGCCGCGGACCATCTGGTCGGCGTGGCGCGGATCGACGCCGAGGTTCATGGCGACTTCGACGGTTTCGTCGAACTTGGACTTGTGCTCGCGCAGCGTGGCGAGTGCTTCATCCACGGTGTAAAGCTTCTCGGTGTCGAGCTTTGCGCGGACCTGCTGGTTCTTCGTCTGCTTTGCCATGTGCTTAGCCCTCCACCACTTCGAGGCCCATCGAACGCGCGGAGCCTTCGATGATCTTCACGGCCTGATCGATATCGTTCGCATTGAGGTCGGCCATCTTGGCTTCGGCGATTTCCTTGATCGCGCTCTGCTTGATGGTCCCGGCCGAAACCTTGCCCGGCTCCTTCGAGCCCGACTTCAGCTTGGCAGCCTTCTTCAGGTAATACGATGCCGGCGGTGTCTTGGTGACGAAAGTGAACGAACGGTCCGCATAGACGGTGATGACCGTCGGGATCGGCGCGCTCTTCTCGAGGTCCTGGGTGGCGGCATTGAACGCCTTGCAGAATTCCATGATGTTCACACCGCGCTGACCCAGCGCAGGGCCGATGGGCGGCGAGGGATTTGCAGTGCCCGCGGGCACCTGCAGCTTGATATAGCCTTCGATCTTCTTGGCCATTACTGGCCTCCTTTCACACTGTCGGCCGGTTCCTTCGAAGCGGCCTCATGTTGAGCGGTCGAGCGGTCTGCATGGCAGGCCTCCCGCATGGATTTCCCGGCACTGTCGCTTGGGAAGGCGGGCTCATAGCGATTCTGCCCGTAAATGCAAGCCAAGAGACGCGACGAACGTTGCGAGTATAACGCAAAGAAGCGCGGAAAACCCGCCAAGGCTGAGTGATCGCCAAGCCGCCCGGTGATAGATCGGAATTGCGCTGCACGGACCAATTTCCGCCGGCATAGCGAAAGTAGGAGATACGCGTCATGACCGAGCAGGCGATCGTTTCGAACGGCGAGATGGGAAAATCAGAGAATCGCCAACTGGGATGGGGCGGATTTGCACTCCAGTTCCTCAGCGTCATCGTCGTATACTTCGCATGCGGTATTCCCGGTGTCGCGATCTGGGGCGAGACATCGACAGGTGCGGCCGTATCGGTCGCTTCCAGCATGGCTGGCGCGCTGCTAGTAGCTTGGTTGTGGCTGCGGCGCGATGGCATGGTAGCGGTGGCGTGGAATCTGCGCGCACCCGCAAGCTGGGCGCACACGGGCGGCTGGGCGGTATTGGCGACGATCGTCATCATCGGCTGGTTCACGCTGGGCAGCATGCTGGTCGAAGCGATCGGACTGAGCACCCCCGATGTCGAGCAGGTGCTGGGCTGGGTCACTCAGAGCCAGTTCCATTTCATCCTGTGGATCGTCTTGGTCGCGCTTTTCGCGGCGGGACTTGGCGAGGAGCTGCTCTGGCGCGGCTTCCTGATGGACCGCCTGGCCCGGCTAGGGGGCCTGCGAGGCAGCATGTGGCTAGTGATATTCCTGCAGGCGGCGCTGTTCGGCCTGCCGCATTTCTACCAGGGGTTTGGCGGAGTGATCATCACCGGCGTTGTCGGAATCGGTTTCGGTTGGCTGCGCTATCGCTGCGGCGGAAACCTGTGGGCCTGCGTGCTGGCGCATATGGCGGTCGATACGATCATGATGAGCCTGTCCTATGCGACCAAGCTCGGGTTGATGCCCACCACCTAATACGAAAAGGGGCGCCCCCCGCATTGAGGAGCGCCCTTTTTCGAATGCTCTGCGAACAGTCTTACTTAACCAATTCGACCTGTTCGAATTCCAGTTCGACCGGTGTCGCGCGGCCGAAGATCGAGACCGAAACCTTGACCTTCTGCTTGTCGAAATCGA
>CAYPGL010000109.1:0-1441 GCA_964410035.1 uncultured Qipengyuania sp.
CACAGATCGCTACCGGCGGATGCGTCATACTGTCCGCGAAAGCTTCAAGTCTTTCGCCGCACGCATTCGCGAATTCACCAACGGACCTCATCCGATCCGCCTACTGGGAACCAGCGGCACAGTGACAACGCTTGCCAGCCTGCATTTAGAACTGCCCCAATACGACCGGCAAGCGGTCGACGGGCTGATCCTGCATTCGCAGGCCATGCGCGACATCTCGCTAAAGCTATCGCATTTAAGCGAGCAAGACAGGCGGCAATTGCCCTGCATCGGCGACGACCGTGCTAACCTTGTGGTGGCTGGCTGCGCGATCCTCGAATGCATTCTCGACATCTGGCCATCAGAGACGCTGGGCGTTGCTGACCGGGGCATTCGTGAGGGTATCCTACGTAGCCTGATGGCCGCTGACGCCGATGGAGAGCGCAGCCGCGCCACCCTGCAACGCATGAGGGAACAGGATGTCTAGATCGGGCAAAGACAAGGACACCCGTGTGCGTACTGCAAGGAAACGCACCGCTTCTTCGACGCGCTGGCTGCAGCGGCAACTCAACGATCCTTACGTGAAGCAGGCCAAGGCAGAGGGCTATCGAAGTCGCGCGGCCTACAAGCTGATCGAGCTGGACGAGAAGTTCGGCTTGCTGAAGGGTGCCGATCGAATTGTGGACCTCGGCATTACGCCCGGCGGATGGAGCCAGGTTGCACGCAAGGTGCGCCCCAAGGCGAATGTTGTGGGCATCGACCTGCTGGAGACAGAACCAATCGAAGGCGTCACAATCTTCCAGATGGACTTCATGGACGACGATGCCCCGCGCGTCCTGGAAGATGCGCTCGGCGGCAAATCGGATCTTGTAATGAGCGACATGGCCGCAAACACAGTCGGCCACAAACAGACCGACCATTTGCGAACCATGGGACTAGTCGAAGCCGCTGCATGGTTCGCGATCGAAAACCTCGACAAGGGCGGCACCTTTCTTGCCAAGGTCTTGGCGGGAGGGACCGACAAGGACCTGCTCGACCTTCTGAAAAAGCACTTCAAGACGGTGAAACACGCGAAACCCCCTGCTAGCCGCAAGGGCTCGAGCGAATGGTATGTCATTGCGCAAGGCTTCAAGGGCGGCTGACGGCGCCCGCAAAAAACCCCGCACGAGGCGGGGCTTTTCGCTGAATTGCTAACTTGCGATCATTGGACCATGGTCGTGCACTATTCGTCGACGACCACACCGCCTTCGGGAATCGGCTGGTCGGCGCCCATGCTAGTTGCAGATTCAGCCGCGCCGGCTTCGGCACCTTCGACCGGTCCCGGACCTGCGCCGGGGGCGTCACCGGCGACTTCTTCCGCTTCGGGAGCAGCCGGTTCGGGCTTCGCCGGGGCGCCGCCGAAGGACGCAAGGTATTCCATGACGTTGGCGCGATCTTCCGGCTTCGAAAGTCCTGCAAAGCT
>CAYPGL010000109.1:1451-6314 GCA_964410035.1 uncultured Qipengyuania sp.
CGCCTTCGACGGCGCCAGGACCCGCGCCAGGAGCATCGCCAGCAATGGTTTCTTCGGGCTCGACCGGTGCCGGAGCCGGCTTGGCCGGAGCGCCGCCCATCGAGGCGAGATATTCCATGACGTTGGCGCGGTCTTCCGGCTTCGAAAGACCGGCAAAGCTCATCTTCGTGCCGCTGGCGAAGCCGCGTGGGCTTTCGAGCCAGGCATCCATGTTCTCCCAGGTCCACTCGCCGCCCTTGTCGCTCAGCGCGGACGAATAGGCGAAGCCTGCATGGCCAGCGATAGCCTTGCCCATCGAGCCGTAAAGATTCGGACCGATACCGTTAGCGCCGCCTTGTTCAATCGTGTGGCAGGCGGTGCACTTGGCGAAGACCTGTTCACCAGCAGCCGCATCGGCGCTGGCAAGGAGCGTGCCGAGATCGGGGCCCGCATCTGCGCCCCCCTCTTCTTCCTCGCCCTCGACGAAATAACCCCATTCGCCTTCTTCAAATTCTTCCTGGCTGTCGGCATGAAAATACATACCCGAAGCGATCGAAGCGCCGAGCGCGACGATGCCGGAAAAGAGAACCCAGCCGGAAGCGGTGTTGAAACGATCGTCCATTGCGTGAAAGCCTGCGAGAATCCGTGGTGATCTGGTGGTTGCGCGCCGCTCTAGTGCCGAGCGCGCTATCGCGCAAGTGCCTCGGCAGCCTAGCTGGCGGCAATAGCGCTTGCGGCTGATGAAATGCGCCGATAGCAGCGCTTCGCATGCGCACCTTTGCCAGACCCGCCATCGAGATGGTCGACGCGATGCGGCAGTCCGCCGCGAGCGACCCCGCTCGCGCTATCGCCTTCGGTGGCGCCCCCGGTTCGAACTCTCACCAAGCGGCGATGCAGTTCGAGCCCGAGTGCCTGCCCTTGCCCTATCTTGGCTTTGAGGATGCGCTTGATGCGGTAAAACACGGCCGCGCGGGCTGCGCCATTATCCCGATCGAGAACAGCCAGCACGGGCGCGTCTCTGATATCCATTTCCTGCTGCCCGAAAGCGGGCTGTCGATCGTGGCCGAACACTTCATGCGCATCACCCATGCGCTGATGGCGACCGGACCGGGTCCGTTCGAGGCGGCGTACAGCCACCCACAGGCGCTGGGCCAATCGCGCGAATACCTCCAGAAGCGCGGAATCGTAGCCTTGGCGCATGCGGATACGGCAGGTGCGGCGGCCTATGTGGCGGAAATGCAGGATTCGAAATTCTGCGCTCTCGCACCGCCTATGGCCGCAGAGCTCTATGGGCTCGACATCATCGAGGAGGCAGTCGAGGACGCACATGACAATACGACGCGTTTTGTCGTACTTGCCAATCAAGCGCTTGATCACGCTGCGTTTGGCGGTGTTCAGGCAATGACGACGCTCATTTTCGAGGTGAAGAACGTCCCTGCGGCGCTCTATAAGGCGCTCGGCTGTTTCGCGACCAATGGCGTTAACATGACCAAGCTCGAAAGCTACCAGAAGGGCGCGAGCTTTGCCGCTACGCGCTTCTATGCCGACATCGAGGGCGCCCCGGGCGATCCCCGGGTCGATGTTGCGCTGGAGGAACTGGAATTCCAGACCAATGGAGTGCGCCTGCTGGGCAGCTATGCGCAAGCGCGGAAGCGGGGGTAATTTCAATCGGCGTATCGTGAATGCAGGTGCGGCAACGCTGATCAGAGCGGCTTGGGTCCCGCTCGACCACGGAAACGACAGGGACCGCCGCCGCCGCCAAATCTCCGTCCACTTGAGGCAACGTTGGCGGTCGACCGGGGGCAGCTTTCATGGCGCCTTCCGAACGCGCGGGGATCCTTTATCGCGGTACCGAGCGTTTTCCGCTGGCATCTACTTTCAAGACCTCGCTTGCCGGGTTCGCGCTATCGCTTGAACAGAAAGTCACCTACGGTGCGAGTTCAGGCATGTATGAAATCAGTTTCAGTCTGTGGACTGGAACACCGAGAAAAGGCCGGAGCAGCAATCTCCGGTCCCTTTTTCTTTGCATCGTCTGTACGCCTTAAGGCTTCCTCGCTTGAGGGCGGAACCTATTCCTCCCCGTAGATCGCGACTTCGTTCACGCCCGCGCTGGTCGCGCGGCCGCGATACATACCGGAGGTGTTGAAGCTGTAGAGCGCGTGCCCGGTCGGCGTCACGACAATCACGCCGCCGTCGCCGCCCAGTTCCTTCACATCGTTCATGACAGAATCAGCGATGGCTTGTGCCATGTCGGCCCGGTGGAGCAATTCGCTCTGGTCCGACACCGGCGCGCCGATACCCATGACCCGAAGACGGGTGCAAATCTCGTGCGCCACTCCGACACGGATAAAATATTCGCCCCAGCCAGTCGCCGAGACGGCACAGCTACGGTTGTCAGCATAGGTGCCGGCACCGATCACCGGCGCATCCCCGATCCGGTTCCAGCGCTTGCCGGTCATCCCGCCGGTCGAGGTGCCTGCGGCTAGGTTGCCCTTCCGGTCGAGAGCCACCGCCCCGACAGTGCCGAACTTCGCATCGACATCGAGAGCAGAAAGCTCGCGCGCCTTCATCCGCTCGAGCGCTTCGCGCCGAAATTCGGTGCCGAACCAATCGGCCGGGACCAGTTCGAGGTCGTGTTCGGCGGCAAAAGTTTCAGCACCCTTACCCGCCAGCATCACATGCGGGCTATCGGTCATCACCTTGCGGGCAAGCAAAATGGGATGACGTACTGTAGTCACGCCTGCCACAGCCCCGGCATCGCGATCGCGTCCGTCCATGATCGACGCGTCGAGTTCATGTCCACCTTCCCAGTTGAACACCGCGCCCCGCCCCGCGTTGAATCTAGGATCGTCCTCTAACATCAGGATCACCGCTTCGACGGCATCAAGAGCTTCGCCGCCCTCCGCTAGAACTTTCGCCCCGGCATCGAGCGCTGTCTGCAAGGAGGCGCGATAGGCTGCATCTTCTTCGGCGCTCATATTCTCGCGTGCGATGGTTCCGGCCCCGCCATGGATAGCGAGCGACCATCCGGTCTCGGCATCCTGCGCCGAAACGGTGGGAGCGAAGCCGGTGAGCGCAAGTGCGAAACCGGCGGCGAGCTGGGTGAAAAATCCTCTCATACCGCCGGGATAGCACGCCAACTTATCCACTCAATACTCTATTGGGTTTTGGAGAAATCAAACAACGGTGATAGCTCTCGCCGCTACGGAAACCCATAGGGGAGAGAGGTTTCATGCGTATCGGTAATTATCGTTTCGACGAACACGTCGCGATGCAAGTGATCGAGAAGATAGGTCTCGCACTCATCGTATTACTCATCACATGGGCTGCGGCAAAAGCCGCGAAATGGGCCTTCGCCAAGCTCGTCGACAATATTTCCTTTTTCCAGCGCGGGACGGGCACCGGCACGTCGCTGGGTGAGTCTCTAGGTAAGATCGTCGGCCTGCTCATCTGGCTTTTCGGTCTGCTGGTGATACTCACCGTACTCGGTCTCGGCTCGGTCGCCGGACCGGTCGACAGCCTGCTGGAAAATGTCGTCGAGTATATTCCGCGCATCGTCGCGGCCGGACTGATCTTCTTCATCGGAATGATGGTGGCACGGATCGTCCGCGATATAGTCCAGACCGTTTTGCAAACGGTCGATTTCGACAAATGGGCGAATCGCGGCGGTGTCGACAGTGCTACCGGCAACTCCGCGATCAGCCGGACCATCGCCACCATTGTCTATGCGATCATTGTCATCTTCGTCGCGATCATGGCCCTCGATGTCCTCGACATCGAAAGTATCTCAGGCCCGGCATCGGAGATGCTGCGGATGATCTTTGCTGCTATCCCGAATATAATCGGGGCGGCGATCCTGCTCGGTATCGGCTATCTAATCAGCCGCTTTGTCGTCCAGATACTCAAAGAAGTGCTGCCCGGCCTCGGCGTCGATCAGGCACTGGCCGAAAGCGGAATGATGGCTGATGGCACCCGCGCCTCCAGCATTATCGCGCGAGTTGTGCAGGTGGCGATCATCCTGTTCTTCGCCATCGCCGCCACGCGCCTGCTCGGCTTTCCGGAACTGACCCGCATCCTTGACCAGGTGCTAGAGCTTGGCGGCAGGGTCGTTTTCGGGGCAGTGGTGATCGCCTTCGGCTTCTTTCTGGGCAACCTGCTCGCCCGCCTGATCGCGGGCGACGGCGAGAACGCCACCGCAGCTACCATCGTACGCTGGGCGACCATCATCCTGTTCGTCTTTATGGGCCTGCAGTTCACCGGCATCGGCGGTATGATCCCGGCCAATGCGCTGACTATTCTGATTGCCGGCGTGGCTGTGGCAGGCGCGCTGGCCTTCGGGCTCGGCGGACGTGACTGGGCCGCGCGCAAGCTCGAGGAAATGGACAGTGACCTGGGGGGAAGTTCCGCAACGGGAGCGTCCAAGCCCAATCGCCGCAAGGCTGCCGCGCCGAAAAGCAATGATCCGCTGCCCCCGGGCGCGTGATCAAAAGTTGACGTGACCCCCTGGGAGAGAGGGGCTGACTGGGGCGCGGGATTAAGTTCTCGCGCCCCAATTTCTTTGTGCTACGCCCTCTACCTGCATCCGGGAGAGTTTGATCAATGAGTAAGTTCGGATTTTCGAGTACCGCGGACGAAGTCCTGGCGGACAGGGATATGAGCGGACGCACCGTCCTGATTACCGGCGGCTATTCAGGCCTCGGGCGCGAAACCGCACGCGCCATGGCTGCAAAGGGGGCGCATATCATTCTTTCAGGACGCGATGCGACCAAGCTTGCCGCCACCGCCGATGCCATCGCCGAGGAAACCGGGGCATTGGTAGATACGCTGGTATGCGACCTCGCTTCGCTGAAGAGCATTCGCGAGGCGGCCGAACGCGCATTGACG
>CAYPGL010000110.1:0-5107 GCA_964410035.1 uncultured Qipengyuania sp.
CCGCGCGCGCCGGTTCGAGCCCGGGCGTGAGGCGCGGCCCGCGCAATTCACGCTCCAGCCTGCGCAGCCGCCGTAGCCAGACGCCGCGCTCCATCCCGCCATCGACCAGCGGGTGACCAAGCAGCGCCATCAGAGGCACCGCCCGCGCGCCCTCTGCCATCACTTCGGCAGCGAGCAGGAAAGCACGGCCCGCGGCGGTGTGCGAAAGAGGGCGTCCGGCGGAATCGTCGGCAACGATATTCCAGCGCGCTAGGTGATGCACGACACGCCGCGCGAGCGGGCGATCGGGCGTGACCAAGGCCACGCGCCTTTGCGGCTGAGCCAGCGCCTCGCGCACCAAGAGCGCGATCGCCTGCGCCTCCTCTTCGGGATTGGCCGCCTCCATGATCCGCACGCCCGCCAGGCGGCGCTTCTCGGATGGCAGGTCGACCCAGATCTTGCTCGCCTCGGGCGGGAGGAACAGCGCCGAGATCGCATGGCTGCGCTCGGGCGGCGCGGCGGTCATGCCCTTCCGGTGCCAAGGCTGCACTTCCTCGCGCGCGATGCCCATGCGATTGAGGAGCAGCTTTAGATGATACTGCGGATGCGTCACGGCGTCCTCACGCGCGAAGGCGGTGTCTTCCGGTGTCGGACGGTCACCTGCACGGCCAAGCTCGTCCCACATCGCCGCATCCATCGTGAGATCGAAATCGGGCAGGATTACCGCGCCTTGCGGCAGTTCACTCACAATCCGCAGCAGCTTGGCAAGCGCGGGCGCGGCGCTGGTCACACCGGCTGCGACAATGGGCGATGCGGGAGGGTTCGCCTTCCACGTCTCGCGCGCCTTGTCGAACAGGCGGTTGCGGCGCGCGGCGGCGTCGAGCACACTATTCTCGCCCAGCCATGTGAGCCATTTGACCTGGACGTTGGCGAACAGCCGGATCGAGTCCTGCCAATGCGCCGATAGGTCGGGGAAGATATTTACCACCTTCTCGTCAAGCAGTTGCTCGGGACCCACATCCTCGACCAGCAGGCGGTCCATGGTCGCCCCTGCTTCGCGCGCCAACCTTAGTAAGGTCGCGCCCTTGGGAGCATCCTCGCCCATCTCCTCCGCGATCAGGCGGGCAAGCGCAAACATACGTCGCTGCGGGTCGATGGCGGGCGGAATTTCGCTGGCCCCGAGCGGATCGAGCAGCGGCCCGAGCGCCTCGTCGAGATCGAGATCCCCCACCACCGCCATGCGCGGCATCAGCAGGCCCGCCCGCCCCTCGTCTCCGGCGTGGCGAATGAAGGCCTCGGACAGGGTGCGCCGCGCGCGGCTGCTCGGCAAGAGCAGGGTAAGCCTCGCCAAGCCGAGTTCGGGATCGGAATAGCGCGGCACCAGACCTGCGACGAGCGCGTCGGCAAAGCCCCGGTGCGCGGCAATTGAATAGACGTTCGGCCCAGATGCAGGTGAAGCTGGCCGCGCTTCAGCCACCCGTCAAAGCCTCCTCGGTCGGCCTGATATGCGCGGGTGTGCCGACTTCATACCACATGCCGGTGAAGGCGACGCCGTAAAGGCGGCCTTCCGCGATCGCACGGTCCCACAGGATGTTGGTCGAGAACTTGCCCTCGGGCGCATCGCGCAGAAGGCGGTGCGAAACCAGCTGGATGCCGGTGTAGATAAAGGGCGCGATGCGGCCCGGCAGCTTGCGTGTGAGCTGGCCCGCCCCGTCCATGTAGAAATCGCCCGTACCGTCGAAATTCTTCGCGCGTCCGTGGGTCACCACCAGCAGAAGCGCGTCCATCTTTTCCGGGTCCCAGGCCTCCGACAGATCGGCGAAGGCATTGCGCGGACCGTCCAGCCAGACGCTGTCTGCATTGCAGGCAAAGAAAGGATCGGGAAGCAGCCCTGCCTTATCTGCTTTCACCATGCCGCCGCCGGTTTCCAGCAGCTCCTCGCGCTCGTCCGAGAATGTCACTGCCGGATGCTGCCGGGACTTCAGATGCGCTTCGATGGATTCGGCAAGGTAATGGACGTTGACGACGGCCTTCTCGACGCCTGCATCTTCCAGCCGGTCGAGCGCACGGTCGATAAGAGGCTTCCCGGCAACGCGGACCATCGGCTTGGGCGTAGAGGCCGTGAGTGGCCGCATGCGTTTGCCGAGGCCGGCAGCCATCAACATGGCGGTATCGGAAACCAGCTCGCTCAAACGATCTCTCCGCCATGGGATTCACGTAGCGCCTGCGGGAGATTCGCATCGAACCAGCGGGCGACCGGCGCCATGGCCTCATGGGCCAGATCCCGCTCCATCGCCTTCCACACGCGCGGAATCATGTCGAGATAGCGCGGCTTCCCGTCGCGCTTGTAGAGCCGGGTGAAGATGCCGACGATCTTGGCATTCCTCTGCGCGCCGAGCCGCGCATAATCGGCCTCGAAATGCTCGCCGGGGTCGGCAGCGGCGCGATAGCGGCAAAGCATGTCGTGTTCGAGTTGTTGGGACACGTCGCGGCGCGCGTCCTGCAGCAGGCTGACGAGATCATATGCCGGGTGGCCGACCAACGCGTCCTGGAAATCGATCAGGCCCTGTTCGCCCGCCAGCTTGCCCGCTTCGAGCAGCATGATGTTTTCTGCGTGATAATCGCGCAGTACGGTGACGCCCGGCTTCTGCCGCGGCAGCAGCGGGATGAGCGCCTCTTCCCATGCGCGGCTCCAACCGGCCACGTCCACCTGCAGGTTGACGGCCGGGCAATACCACTCGGTGAACAGGGCCGCCTCGCGCTGGTAGACAGCCATGTCGTAAGCTTCGAACGGGCCGGGCGGCAACCGGTGGAGCTGCACAAGCGTATCGATGGCTTTCGCGTAGATGTCCTTTTCATCACCCGGATGATCGTCGATCCACTCTTTCATTCGCGTATCGCCGAAATCTTCGGTCAGCACCCATCCGCTGGATGCGTCTTCTGCCAGAATTGCTGGACCACGCATGGAATTATCGTTCAGCCAGTGCGCGACATGAAGGAAAGGCTTCGGATCCTCGTGCGGCGGCGGCGCATGCATCAGCATCGCGCTCTTGCCACCCAGTCGTACGCGAAAATAGCGGCGGAAGGAGGCGTCGCCCACCAGTGGTGCGATTACCGCACCTTCCCATTCGGTATGGCCGAGGAAGGCATTTATATCGTCGATCAGTGCATCACTCATGGGATGCGGCTTTGCCAAGCCTCGCCTGGCATCACAATGGCCTGCCTGCCCTCGCCCACTGTTTCCAGCGTAATCGAAAGGCAGGTCGGCTCGTGCTCGAACCCGCCCGCATGATCCGGCCATTCGGCGATCAGGGCTGCGCCCTCGCGGTAGTCGTCGAGGCCGATCTCCTCGGCCTCGGACGGATGTTCGAGCCGGTAGAAATCGGCATGCACCAGCGGCACGCGCAGGTGATCGTAGGATTCGACGATCGTGAACGTCGGGGACGGCACTTCGCCTTCGTGCCCTAGCGCGGCGATGATCGCGCGTGCCAGCGTGGTTTTTCCGGCACCGAGACCTCCTGAAAGTGCGAGCACATCGCCTGACTGCAGGTTCGCGGCGATGCGCGCGCCGAATTCCCGCATGGCAGAAAGATCGGGAAGCGGCACCGTCACGGCAGTGTGATCGTGGCCGTAGTGCCGGCATTCTTGCGGGTCTGGAATTCGAGCGTTCCGCCATGCGCCTCGACCAGTTGCCGCGCGAGCGGGATGCCTAAGCCATGACGACGTTCGATCCCCTTCCCGTCCTTGCTCATGCGGATGCCTTCGAGCGCGCGAGCGAGTTCGTGCTGGCTCATGCCCTGACCATTATCCGAAATTGCAATGCGGTTGACGCCGCGTCGCTTGGCGATGTCTACCAGGATACGTCCGCCGCGCGGTGTGTGCGTGATGGCATTGTCGAGCAGGTGGCCGATGGCGCGTTGCAATTGCTGGCGATCCGCCTCCACCACCTTGTTGGCATTGCCGTTGAGGTCGAGCGTAAGTCCTGCGTCGAGGATAGCCTGTTCGCGTTTCCGCACGATCTGTTCAATGAAAGGCAGAAGTTCGACTTTCGTCTTGCGCAAGGGCATCAGGCCGGCTTCCGACTGCGAGAGGTCCAGTACGTTTTCGACCTGCTCGGTAAGCTTGCCGACCGAGGTGGTTATCGCCTGGACATAGTCCCGGGCCTGCGCACTCAGATCGCCCGCGATTCCTTGAGAGAGCAATTCCGCGAACCCACCGATCGAAGTCAGGGGTGTGCGGAACTCGTAGCTCATGTTGGCGAGGAACCGGGTCATCACCGCATCTGCCTCTTCCAGCGCCCGGTTGCGTTCGCGCAGAGCCTCCTCGGCCTGCTGCGAAGCGGTCACGTCGAGCACGGTGAGCAATCCATTGCCGTCCGGCAGCGGGACGCCTGCATAGGTCAGCGTGCGGCCATCGGCGAGTTCGATCCGCCCGTCGCGCTTCTTCCGGTCGAGTGTGGCAGCGCGGATGGTTTGCCCGATCTCGGAGATAGCCTTCGGATCGGCAAGCTGCTCCGCGATCTCGGCAAGCAATTGCTCCGCCTGTGGGTGACCATCCAGCACTTCGCTTTCCAGTCCCCAGGCGATCGGGAAGCCGCGGTTCCACAGCTCCAGATGGCCGTCGGGCGCAAACACGGCCAGCGCTTCGAACAGGCTGTCGAAGGTTGCCGTACGCGTGCGGAGCAGCGTGTCGCGCGTGGCGGAAAGGGCGAGCTGTTCGGTGCGATCTTCCGCGATGAGGACGAGGCCGCCATCCGGAAGCGGCTGTGCGACGATCCGCAGATGGGTGCTGTCCGGAAGCGGCCAGTTGACCTCCTCCGGCTCGTCCTTGAGGAACCACTCGGCCATTTCCTTGCGCCAGGCAGGAAAGTCACGGACTTCGGGGATCTTGCCGTTCTCGCGTGCGATCGTCAGCATCTGGTCGAAGCGGATACGTTCGGACACGACGCCGGGGGGCAGCGAGAAAACCCGGTGGAACGGCTGGTTGGCGAAGCTCATCCGTTGCTCCGCATCAAACTGCGCCACGCCGATGGAAAGCTGGTCGAGCATCGAGCGCTGGGCTTCGCGGAAGGCACGGAATTCGCGCGCCTGCTCTTCCATTTCCTCAATATCGATCGCGTAACCGGCGA
>CAYPGL010000110.1:5117-6287 GCA_964410035.1 uncultured Qipengyuania sp.
CCATCAGCGGCAAGTCAGTGACCCGGACCGTCCGCCGCGCATTATTGATCGTGGCGGACAGGATGCGCTCGATAGGCTGGCGGCGATCCGCAGATTGCTGCGCGACCTGCGCAGCGGTGCGGCCGCCGACCTTTTCAACCAGTTCGATCTGCTCGGCGACGACCTGGTCCGCACTCTGCGCGCCGACCGCTTCGACATAAGCCTTGTTGACGAGGCGGAGCTGCATGTCCCCGCCGCGGAACCACATGGGCATAGGCGCGGCCTCGATCAGCCCGACCAGTGCGCCGAAATCGTCCCGTGCGCGCGCCGCCTCTTCGCTCAGGCGGGCCAGCTCGTCTTCGGTTTCAGTAAAATCGAATGCCCAGATCAGCGCCGCGCCGCTGGGAGAAACGGCGGGATCGGCCAGCGTACCGCGCAGCGCGAGGGATTTCTGCGAGCCCGGGGGGCGCAGCGCCATCTTGAACGGCCTTGCGCTCTTCTGCGTACGGCGGACATGCGCGGAAAGACGTTCGACCTGTTCCTCGGACAGGCCCATCCCCTCGGGACCGGCCAGTTCGCTGAGATATTCGGGGACCTTATCGAGTCCTATCCAGCGGGCAAAACGATCGGGTGCCTCGATCCGTCCGTCGACGCGCACCAGCAGCGGAATCGCGGGGCCCTCCTCGACCATACGGGAAAGGCGCCTCGCGGCCTTGCGATGCGCCTCGGCCTTCTGCGTGTCACGGCTCGCCTTGAGCATCAGAGACACCGCCCAGCCGGTCCACAGCGCAAGCAGCAAGCCGATGACAGGCAGGAATACGGGCGAGATTTCCATTAACTGCCAGCTATTCCGCCAGCGTCATGGATGCAACCGGAATGCTGGCGACCCCGCGGTGGCAGGGCCGCCAATTCCGGCAGATCAATAGCGGTAATGTTCCGGCTTGAACGGCCCTTCGACCGGTACGCCGATATAATCCGCCTGCTCCTTGCTGAGCGTGGTCAGCTGGACGCCGAGCTTTTCTAGATGGAGCGCTGCAACCTTCTCGTCGAGCTTCTTGGGCAGGACATAGACGTCGTTCTCGTATTCGTCGGTGTTCTTCCACAGCTCGATCTGGGCCAGCACCTGATTGGTAAAGGAACAGCTCATCACGAAGCTGGGGTGACCGGTGGCGCAGGCGAGGTTCACGAGGC
>CAYPGL010000111.1:0-471 GCA_964410035.1 uncultured Qipengyuania sp.
GCGCGAGATGCTGCAGGCCGCGATCGATCACAGCCAGAAGAAGGCCAGCGGCACCGTCCGGCTCAAGCTCTACAAGGGCAACGCCATGGTAGTAGGACGCAAATCGGATAACTCTCTCTATTCGGAAGCCCACGTAACCTTCGAGGACGATGCGGGGGCATACGACCAGAAGGATGCGGAAGGCTTCATCAAGCTCAACGCCCTGCGCCTGCGACTGCTTGCCAAGCGTGACCGGTAGAAAATTGCGCACCAGTTTGATCCGAAAGCGCAAGATTGCGCGCCGAGACTGGTTCGCATTTAGAATTTTGCGATGAGTTGTTTACTTATCCACTCTCCTCCACAGCGAAAAGTGGGGAAAGTGGATAACTCGGCCCTTGCCAACTTGTAGAATCGGCCCTGCAGGCGCAGCTTCAACTTATCGGAACGGCGAAGAAAGCTTCTGGTCTGGAAGGTCTAAAGACTTGAAAGACA
>CAYPGL010000111.1:481-6272 GCA_964410035.1 uncultured Qipengyuania sp.
ACGGAAGTACGAAGGTGTTCTGTTGTGAGCATGGCCTACCCGGCCGGATGCCGATGGTGGCGTCGTATAAAGGTCTTCGGACCGGAAGGCGATGTGACCGTTCGAGGTACCGGCCATCAACGGAAAGTCAGGCTGCGGAACCGCCCGTTGAAGCGCGGCTGGGCAAGCAAGCGAGTGATCGCAAGATCATGACGCGGCCGACCGGGCCGAGTGGAGGGTAGATCCGGATGCCGGTGCGAGCGCCGGTGATAGAACCTGAAGTGAAGTCTTCGGATAGAGCGGATGGGAAAACATCGGATGCCAAGTCTGCGTCCCTTGAACTTCGGTTGAAGGAACATGGCCACGCATCGGTGAGAGTGGGGTCGGCAGCGATGCCGGCCCCATTTGCCATGCGCGACAATCTTCCAAGAAAGTGCGGCGGATCTGGATTCGCCCAGTAGTGTCATTTCAGCGAGACACCCACAAGATGCGGTAAAAAGACCTCGCTCTTGCCCGACTCACGACGAAACGTGGCCAAATCGAGGCAGCCTACCGGCACGTTAACGACTCGGCCTGCCAGCTTCTCTATAGCCTCCTGAACCGAACGGGAGGTCCAGAACTTGGCCAATCGCGCGTTTCGCAGCATACTGTTTCTTGCAGCCCTAGCGCTGCCCGGCACTGCCGGACATTCTCAGGGCAACGAGGGCTCCGCCTTCGTACAGCCGACATTCTCGGGCCAGTTCGCGCCCTATCGCGAGCTGCCCGACGCGCCAGAACCCGGCGCGGAAGCGGTCGATCTCGAGACTTTCGATCCGCCGATCGAGGAAGGGCCTGTAGCCACTCCGATCGGTAGCGGTGTCGCATCGTATTACGGCAAGCGGTTCCACGGTCGCCCCACCGCCAGCGGTGAGCGGTTCGACATGCACGGCTACACCGCCGCGCACCGCACTCTACCCTTCGGCAGCCGCGTCCAGGTCACCAACCCCTCGACCGGCAAGAAGGTAGTGGTCCGCATCAATGACCGCGGGCCGTTTACCCGCGGTCGGACGATCGATCTCAGCCGCCGGGCGGCCGAAGATATCGGCCTGATAGCCCGCGGTCATGGCAATGTCGAACTGGAGCTGCTGGATTAGAGCTTAAGCTCGCTCACATCGCGGAAATTGCCGATCTTTCCGCGGGGGAAGGTGTTGAAGGCGATCGAATAGCGATCTTCCTTGGACTGGTTCACTTCAACGAAATGCAGGATCGAGCTGGAGAACAGCACGAGATCGCCCTGTTTGGGCACCACGGCATTGCGCTGCGTGTTGTAGATGTTGGTCTCCACCGGATCGACTTCCATCTCAATCTGCCGGTAGCCGTTGGTCCGTTCGAACACCATGTTCCCCGGCGGATCGGGCATGGGCGCGTAATAGAGCGATCCCGATACCAGCGAGTTCGAGTGAGTGTGCGCATGCATGCCAACGCCCGGCGGGTTCATCAGCGACCAGCTTTGCGTCACGTCTAGCCTGTGCGCGATGCCCATGACTTTCTGCGCGTATGTCGCCAGCGCCTCGTGCACCGCCTTTTTCACGCTCTTTAGCTCGGGACGGTCGAAAAGGTAGAGGTCCTCTGAGATGTGGTTCATCTGGTTCTCGATCATCTTGGTCGACTTGATGAACTGCACTTGCTTGTCGCTGATCGCATCTCCGATATTGGTGACGAAGTACGGCTCGGCGAAGAGCGGCTTTACGGTATAGTCGCGCGCAGGCGCGGATTTGGCAGCAGTGGCCATGCAATTCCCCCTATGATTGCAATTGCCGCCGGTTTTAAACCTGCAACGGGGCCCAAGACAAGATCGCTGCTCTAATCGTCCTTCAGCTGCCCGCGTACCGCACCGTCGCGGTGAGCGGCGGTGTGGATGTCGACGTAGTAATCCTCGGGCGAGCGCAGCATGACCGCGATTACTCCCGGGTCCACCGCCACGCAGGCTTCGTCCATCTCCGCCATCTCCAGCGTTACCTCTTCGGCGCCGGTGGAGCCGCGCTGGCCCTTGTGGATATGGGCTCCGGTGGCATCGCCCCCGATGCCGTCGGCTTCGAGGTAGTAGCACAGCTCGCCGCTGGCGCGGTCGTAAAGCCCATTGAAGTCCCCCGTTGCACGCTCGCCCGCGCCGCCGCCTTCGACCTGGTCGCCGAAGAGATTGGCTGCAAGCACTCCGTCACCCTGGCCCCCCGCGGGAGACACCGACAGTGCCGCGAGCGCGAGAGACGCGACCAAGGCCGTTTTTCGCATGTTTGGCATTTACAGTCTCCTTTCCCCGGGGCCTTTGCCCGAAGAAGGAGTCCTATCAAGGGACTCGGCCCCGATAAGGTCAGTGTAAACCTGTTGGCAAAAAAGGGAAATACGCGCCGATGGGAGGTCGCAGCGGTCAGCGTACCGCCTGTGCGAGAAGGGTCAGCGCGAGCGGCGTGCGAGCCATTCGCCAAGAACCCATGCGATCATGAGGAACGCAATTATTGCCGTGAGAATGGTAGGCCAGTCTGTCATGGTGCGATCCATTTTGACAAGGCGGAAGCAAGGCGAAAAGCTTCTTCCAGTCACCGAGAAGCCTTAGAGTCGGCACGGCAATGCTCCCCATGTAGCATGGCCGCGCCTACTCGTCGAATCATGCGGTCGAGATAATCCCGCGCTTCGCCAGTCCCCGCATCTTCACCCACCAGCGTCCAATAACCCTACGCGTCGCGCTCGTGCGGCACATAGTCCGTACCATAGCGACACCAGTCCTCGTCGCCCGCACGGGAAGCGTCCATCTGGCAGTCCTCGACCTCCCATGGATCGCCCAGATCTTCGAGCGACGGGGCATCCTTGGGCCACGCATTCTCAATCTCGCCCAGCACGCGCTCGATCGGGGGGATAGGTGAACAACCGCGGCACTGCGGCCCGCGCGGAGCATTGCAACACGAGCCGGAGCAATCGACATTGGGTCCCGGCACCGGCCCCTCTGGCCCGCGATGGAAATGCGACTGCCCCCATCGGTGCCTTGACGCGCGCTCGCGCAGTCGCAGGGTGGGGAGAGTGCGGGACGGCGGCAGGCTCAGCATGAGCGGACCAGGGGTTGCAGAATCAGCAAGACCACCCTTCGCCCATCTTCCATCACCGCATTGATCGGCGCCGCTACGCGATCATGCCGTCGAAATCCTCCGCCAGCGCATCGATCCGCGCGTCGGAGCGCGTTCGGTCGAGCCGCCCGAGATTGGCCAGCAACGACGGTTCGCTGACGCGCCTCCGCTTGCCCACGACCACGCCGTGATACCCGATGTCTTCTTCTACCCCGGCAATCGCATAATCGGCGAGCAGTGCCTCCGCCTCCCCGCGCGCGACCGCCTGCGCCGTATCCCATGCCCGCTCAAATGTGGCGGGACCGGCGCGACCCGCTAGCCCACGTGATCTTACGCCTTTCGCGCCCCATAGGGAAGCGGAGGAGCGCTCTCAATGGTGGGTCGGCGGAACTTCCGGCAGCTTGAGTTCCAGCGCCAGTCGGACCGCGCCGATGGCGTTGCGGACCTTCAGCTTGGACAGGATCTTCATGCGGTGGACCTCGACCGTGCGCGAGCTGATGCCGAGTTCGCTGGAAATCATCTTCGACGATGCGCCGCTGGCCAGCCGCTGGAGCACGTCGCTTTCGCGCTCGGTCAGCGTTCGGATCAGTTCGAAAGCCTTGGAGCGGCGGATACCTTCCCTGAACAGAATATCGGAGCTGTCCCCGATGATGGAGAGCGTGCGTTCGAGCTGTGCTTCCTCGCAGGGCCAGTCGAGATAGGTCATCACGCCGCACCGGACGGTTTCGACTACGCGCGGGGCGGTGGGCGACGGGCTGAAGGGGATGATCGGATAGAAGATGCCGCGTTGGCGGATGAACTCGATCGCGCGGGCAAGCTGTCCTTCGTGATCGGCCACGAAGATCGCACATTGATCGGGCCAGGCCTCGCCCACCTCCTCCAGCCGTGAGACGGGAAAGGCATAGCCCAGCACGGACAGCGCGCGGCACAGGCCGTTGGCGCGCACGGAATCGGAATCGACGACGATGAAATTGGATACGGACATGGATGGGAGCCCCCGGCGAATAGATCGTGCGGCCTTGCCTTTGTTGCAGATGTCCCGCGCAGCTTCGAGAAGTCCGAGCAAACTACGTCTTTCCAACTAGATAAATAGTCCTCCGACCGGGTGTCATCGGGTTGGATTACCGGACACTACGTAAAGGAGGCCGCGGGGACCACATGATGCCGCTCCGGGAAAAAAGGAACGATAAGCCTTCAGAACCGCTGTTGCAGTAGGGGAAATTTAGAAAAACAGACCCAAGGAATGGGCTATGAAAGCTTAGGGGGGAAAGATGCAGAAAACCGAAATATTCGGGATGATCGACAGGGCAGCAAGCCCTGCCGATCTTCTGACGAGACTTAGCGAATTCTATAAAGCGTCCGGTTTCGATGCCGTCTGTTACGTGCTGCCGTCCTTGACGGATCCGGATCATTACCTGCTGTTCGAAAGGGGAATGCCCGCGGAGTGGATGCAGCGCTATTTCGCTATGAATTTCGCGCTGGTCGATCCTATCCCCGAATATGTGATGAGGAAGGGTGAAGTCGATACGCTGAGCCAAATTCTCGAAAAGGTTCAGGTTACCGAGAAGCAACAAGCCTATTTGGAAGAATTCTACGTCTCCGGCGTCACAGACGGATTGGGAATGCCGACGCATGGCCGCAGGCATATGCGCGGCTTCTTCGGCATCGCGCAGGTGAGCGAGGAGGACCTCACAGCCGCGGACAGATCGCTCATGCATGCAGTCGCCCAGCATGCTCATTGGAGGTTCGACCAACTCGGAGTGGAAGCTGGTGTGGACGTCTCCCACCTTTCGCCGCGCGAGAGCGAGATTCTGAAGTGGGTGGCGGCCGGCAAGACCAATCCCGACATCGCAATTATCCTCGGGATCGGCCTGCCCACGGTGGCCACCCACCTGAAACGCATCTTCGCGAAGCTGGATGTCCACGACCGCGTGTCCGCCGTGCTGATGGCGTACAAGCTGGGTATGGTCTGAGCCCCGTCCCGACATGCGCGCCGGAACGGGTTAAGATCTACTCCGCTACCTCGCGCTGGCGCTTCGCCTTTTTCACGGGTGCCGGGGCCGTTTTGGCGCTCTCCAGCATCGGCTTGAGGTAATGCCCTGTGTAACTCTCCGTCACCTCGGCCACTTCCTCAGGCGTACCCTGCGCAACAACTTCCCCGCCCCGCACCCCGCCGCCGGGGCCTAGATCGAGGATGTGGTCGGCTGTCTTGATGACGTCCAAGTTATGTTCGATCACCACCACCGAATTGCCCTGATCCACCAGCCGGTGAAGCACTTCGAGGAGCTTGCGAACATCATCGAAATGGAGGCCTGTAGTGGGCTCGTCGAGGATATACAGCGTCTGGCCGGTGCTGCGCTTCGACAGTTCCTTGGCCAATTTCACCCGCTGCGCCTCCCCGCCCGATAGGGTGGTCGCCTGCTGGCCGACCTTGACGTAGCCCAGCCCCACCTCGTTCAGCATGTGCATCTTGTCGCGGATCGGGGGGACGGCCTTGAAGAAGCCCTCGGCATCCTCGATCGTCATGTCGAGCACGTCGGCGATGTTCAGCCCCTTGAACTTCACCTCGAGCGTTTCGCGATTGTAGCGCTTGCCGCCGCATTCCTCGCAGGTGACGTAGACATCGGGGAGGAAGTGCATCTCGATCTTGATCAGCCCGTCGCCCTGGCACGCCTCGCACCGTCCGCCCTTGACGTTGAAGCTGAAGCGGCCGG
>CAYPGL010000112.1:0-6248 GCA_964410035.1 uncultured Qipengyuania sp.
TGAAATCGGCCGCTACCTTGCGCGGCGGCTCCGCTTAGTCAATTTACGGTCGCAATTCTAGCTTCCGCTATCACCAGTCACGAGACAGCCCTTCCAGAACCATGACCGAGCAACCGGCCAATCAAACTCGCATCGCCGCAGCCACCGTGCCGCTCGGCCTATTTGTATTCCTGGTCCTGTACGGCGGCCTCACCGTGATTGCCGGCGTGCTGGCGTTCAAGCAGGTGCAATTGTGGCCTACCCAGCTTGCCGTAGAGTCCGGCATCTTTGCCTTTCTCGGCCTGGTAGTGATTTCCAGCACGATCGCGCAGCTTTATGGAGAGAAGCTTGCGCGCCGGCTGGTGTGGTGGGGCTTTCTCCCACTGGCCTTTTCCGCTGCGTTAATCTTCCTCGTCTTGTGGTTGCCCGCCTCTTCAGAAATGCTCGAGTACCGCGGTTCGGACCTCAGCGCTTTCGAGACCGTCTTGACGCAAACTCCGCGCATCATGGCAGCCGGTCCTGCGGCCTATATCGTCTCACTGCTTCTGAACGTCTGGATATTTTCGCGGCTGCGCGGATCGGAAGACGGGAACACGCTTGGACTAATGGCCCGCGGCGCCATTGCGAGCGCGTTAAGCCAGGCAATCGATTCGGTGATTTTCGTGACGCTGGCGTTTTATGGCGAATTCGACATCGCACCGCTCCTGATCGGACAGGTGATTGCCAAGGTCGCTCTAAGTATCGTGCTAGTGCCCTTCCTCATCACCGGCGGCGTAGCGCTGGCGAAATGGCTGGACAAACGGAGCCTCTAAAGCGCTTTCACACCTCTGAGCAGCGTTTCCTCGAGCTTCTTTCCGTGAAGCACCGAAACGTCGCCGGTCGTTTCCAACACGACTGCCCTCACTTCGGAAAGGTCCAGGACATTTGCCTCACGAAGCTTGGCAATGAGATCGTTTTCCGGAACACGAGTCGCCTTCAAAGCCTCACGGATGATTTTTCCGTCGCGCATAAGAATGACCGGATTGTTTTGTAAAAGAGCCTCGATCCGGTCTGAAGATTTCCGTAGGCGTCCGCCCAGATGCTGGAGCAGGAAAAGCCCGGCCATGGCCGCTACGGGCTGCAGCCACTCTCGCCAATCTGCCGCCTGTGCGGCATTGGCGATCAAACTTCCCAGCGCGATCGTCATGATGAAATCAAAATTCGTCATCTTCGAGAGTGAGCGCAAACCGTTGATGCGCACTAGCGCGACGGCCCAGCTCAGGGCGAGCATCGCCAATAGCAGTCCTCGAAGAACCGCATCGAATTCGGGATAGGAAACAAACATAACGGCCCAACGAACGCGCCGCGCGATTTATCCCTCCAGCGCTCAGCCGGAACAACTTGCCCCGCCGAGAACACAGAACCGTGCACAGTGGGGGTGGTTGAGTGCTACGGAGTCCGAAGCCTCGTTCAACGTTTCTCCAAGGTCGAAGTCCGCTGCGTAAGGGATGAGCGTGCATGCGACCACGCGCGGCGCGGGCTCTCCCTTGCGATGGACTACCATGCGACTGGTATTACACATTACATCGGTGGGCGACTTGCCCAGAATCGTCCAGCAATCGGTGGTGATTTCGGCGATGTCCTTGTTCTCATCCATCTCCGGGAACAGCACCAGCTGTGCTGGATCGCGCGCATCGATGGCGATCTTCTCCTGCTCGAAAAGCGCGGCGTAGGCCTCGCGCGCGGCGGCCTCACTTTCTTCTGGAAGCAATCGCCCGGCCACGGCGATCGAAAACACCCGGTCCGACAACCAGCGCAGCCCATCAATCGCTGGCTCCCAGCTACGCGGGCCTCGCTCAGCCTCGTGGACAGGCTGGCTATGGTGGTCGAGACTGACGCGTAGCGTGAGCCGCTCTCCGTACTTGTCGCGCAATGCGAGCAAGGCTGCCTCATGCCGCCACATGGGTTTCATCGCATTGGTCAGCACGAGCGCTTCAAACCCTCGTGAAAGCGTTTCGCCCAGGAGCGCCATTATGTCGGGATTCATGAAGGGTTCCCCGCCGGTGAAACCGATCTCACGGGTGCCGAACACTGTCGCCTCGTCAAGAAAGCGCTGCGCATGATGCTGTGCGAGATAGACCAGCCTATCATTGGTCGGGCTGCTCTCGATATAACAGGTAGCGCAGGCGAGGTTGCACAGCGTCCCGGTATTGAGCCAGAGCGTCTCCAGCTTTGCTAAAGGCACACTCGCACGCTGTTCGCCTTTAGCGGTGAGTTTCGGATCGCTAAATTTTTCGCGTGGCAGCGGGGCGGCCTCGACCGCGAACGGCGAGCTGCCGAGAGGAGCGTTGCGTGATTTCGGGCGGCTCGAATTCACGCGTACCTTCTCCGCATTCTGGCGAGGAACTGCGCCCACTTCTTCGGGATCGCGCCGAACACAGTCGGCTCCCATGCGGTGAAGGCAGCAGCTTTCGAAATCTCGCTGCGCGTGGGATAGGCAATTATTGCCGAACCGAGCGCAAAGGTACTGCTTTTGCCCGTAATTGACTGCGCCAACGGCAACAGCAATTCCCCGGCATTCTTGCCCACGATGCTGGCGCCGAGGATTTTTTTGCCTTTCAGGACCAGTTTAAGGTGCCCGGCATCATCGCCTTCGGCCAGCGCCCGTTCATTGTCGCGGAAGTACTCTTTCACGACTTTCACCCGATTGCCGTGCTTTTCCAACGCATCCTTCTCGGTCATGCCGATCTGTGCGACCTCTGGATCGGTGTAGGTACACCAGGGTAGAGCCGACCAGTCGACCTTGGTCGCCAAACCCAGCGTAATCTCTAGCGCGACGTTCGATCCTTCGTATCCCGAGACATGGGTCAGTCTCGGACCGTCCCGGCAATCCCCAATGGCGTAGATACCTCTGATCGATGTGCGTCGGCGGTTATCCACCTCGATACCGTTCCGGCCCATTTTCATGCCGATCTCTTCCAAACCGAAACCGCTGCAATTCGCGCGCCTTCCGGCGGCGATCAGCAAATGAGAGCCTTCGATGATTTCACTTCCGGCGTGCAGCCGGATTGCGTCAGCGCGGCCTTCGACCTTCTGCGCCGTCGCGCTGACGAAGCGCACTCCGTCCTCTTCGAGGACACCGCGCACTACGGCCACACCTTCGCGATCGTCCCGAGCCATCAGATCGCCCGGTTCGACCACGGTGACGGCGCTTCCGAGCCGGCGGAAGGCCTGTGCCATCTCCATGCCCACTACCCCGCCGCCGACGATCATCAAATGGTCGGGCAAAACGTCGAGATCGAAAAGATTCTCGTTGGTGAGATACCGGACTGCGTCCAGACCTTCGATCGGCGGGATTGCAGGCTTGGACCCTGTGGCGATCACGATGCGCGGCGCGCTCAATTTTCTCCAACCGACTTCGACAGATTGCGGCCCCGTCACTTGGGCCCAGTCGCGAAAGACCTCGCATCCTATCTCCTCGAAGCGTTCTTCGCTGTCGTGCGGAGCGATGGATGCGATCGCATCTTGGATATGCTTGAGAACTCCCGCCCACTCTACCATGGGTTTCGCCAGCGTAACGCCATAACGCGTTCTCTCGCGCGCCTCCGCGGCGCGTTTCGAAGCAGCGATAAGTGCCTTCGACGGGACGCAGCCATCGTTCAGGCACTCGCCGCCCATCTTTCGCCCTTCGATCAGCGCCACGTCGAGCCCGAACAACGCGCAACCCCCCGCAGCAGTGAGGCCGGCGGCGCCGCCGCCGATCACGATAACATCATGGGTGAATTTCATCGCTTGCTGCCTAACGCACATTGCTGCCATTGCGAAGGAATGTTCGCTACGCCGCCTTCGACAGCCGATATCGCGTGAAAATTCTCGTAACCGGGGCGGCCGGCCTGCTGGGAGGAGAAGTCTGCGCGCGCCTTGTTGCTGCTGGACACAAGGTGACGGGTCTCGTCCATCGCAACCCTGACGTTCGCGCCAATGATGGCACCGCGGTTCAAGTGGCGACCGTCACGGGCGATGTGTCACAAGCTGGGCTCGGTTGGCGCGAACCATTCTTCGCTGAAATCGCCGAAGGTCACGACCTGCTCGTCCATTGCGCCGCGACGGTCCGGTTCGACCTTACCGAACAGGACTACAAAGCCGTCAATGTGGATGGTGTGGCCCATGCGCTGGCGTTGGCAGAAGCAGGGGAGATGAATTTCCTGCATGTCTCGACCGCCTATGTTTGCGGCGCCCGAGACGGCCTTGTTCGCGAGAGCGATCCACTGCCGACCGAAAGCTTTGCCAATGGCTACGAAGCAAGCAAGGCGGAGGGGGAGCGGTTGGTTCGCGCGAGCCGTGTCCGCTGGGCCATCGCACGGCCCTCCATCGTCGTCGGTGACTACGACAGCGGCGCAATACGCCAGTTCGATACAACCTACGCCGCCTTCAAGCTAATCGCCGAAGGTCGCGTACGTCATATGCCCGCGCGCAGTGGCGCGACGCTCGACTTCGTACCGCTCGACTATGTCGCGGACGGAATCGTAACTTTGGCGGAGCGAATGGAAGAAGCTGCAGAGGGCACTTTCCATCTCGCCTCCTGCCAGCCGCTTCCGGTCGAAACCTTCACCGCCACAATTGGCGTCTTCCCACAGTTCTATGAGCCAGAGCTTGTGCCTCCGGAAGATTTTGATCCTGCGAGACTTCCCGCGCTGGAGCGGCGGCTCTTCAAACGCGTGGCCGGGCTCTACGCGAGTTATTTTCAGCGTGATCCGCATTTCGACGATTCGAGCTTTTGCGGACTTTCCGGGAGGGGATGTCCCCCAACAGGCGCGCCTTATATTCGCAGGTTGATAGAATTTTGCATCGAAACGGGCTACCTCCCGAAGACCTAGCCTTCGGAAATTAGCGGACGTCCGGGTAGTGCTCTGCCATCCGGTGGCGCATGCCGAACGCCCAAAGCATACCCACCTTGAAATAGATCCAATTCGCCTTGAGCGGCCCCCATGCCGCTATTCGGCGATCCGAGGTGTAAACGCGCCGCGACACCATTTTCACCTTGCCGAAATCGGCAAGTTTCACGCACAGGTCAGCTTCCTCCATCACCACATCTCCCGGCGTGCAGCCGCCGACGCGCAGGAAATCCGCGCGGCGAAAGAACATCGCATGGTCGCCGAACAGCAAACGCACGCCTCGAAAGAATTGATGGGGACGGGTCAGTAGCGGTGCGTACCAAGTCTTGGCCCAATTATGCAGCGTGGTGCCCCAACGGATCTTCTTCGGTCCGCGAATAATGGGAGTGAAGCTCGCAAGTGCAATCGAGCGATCGGCCAGAGTGGCCTCAATCACCTGCACCATGTCTGTCGGCGGCAGGGTATCTGCGTGTACGACGCAGACGATTTCTCCCTTCGCCTGTTGGACACCGAGATTGATCTGGCGCGCACGTCCTCGTTCGCATTGGAGGATCCGCCACCCCGCCTTGCGTGCAATCGCGACAGTCGCATCGCTGCTTCCGCCATCGACTAGCATGACTTCGTTCGCACAGGGATCGAGCGTTTCGAACAGTGTGACAAGAGCAGGTAGTGCCGCTTCTTCGTCTAGAGCGGGCACGAGGATCGTGACGCTCATTCGAACTCGGGCCACTGCGCAAGGTCTTCCGCTGTATCGATGTCCGCCAGTTCTGGCAGTATCGCCGGACCGATTCCATGAGTCGCAAGCCGCAAAAGTGTCTCGGAAAACACGCGCGGCGTACTCCACTCCATGTCTTCGAAAAGGAATGGCACCGGCTCGCGAAAGCCAATGAGGTAGTAGCCGCCGTCATTTGCAGGACCCAGCACGACATGCCGGTCATCCAACGCTCTCGAAGCTGCCTGAAGAAGCGGGGCGGTGACCCCCGGGCAATCGCTTCCGATCAGCAGGGCGGGCGCTTTCACCCGCGCCATTTTCGCTCCGAGATCGCCTTCGCCCTGATCGACTACCACCGTGTCATCGCCAAATAATTCGTGAAATGCCGTGACTTCACCTCCAGTCACCCGGAGTTCGAAATCTAGACCGCTTTCTTTGGCGATCTCGACAGTTTGCGCCAGCAATCTTGCGTAAAGCCGGGCAGCACCTTCTTCCCCGAGCGCTGGAATGAGGCGTGTCTTCACCTTGCCGGGAACGGGCAGGCGGGCGAAAATCGAAAGTTTCGGAGATGCCATCGCCGTGCAGGATAGCGCACTGGCAGCACGAGGGAAGGTGTAAGAGCTGGAAAAGGTGGTGAGCCGTGCTGGGTTCGAACCAGCGACCTACTGATTAAAAGTCAGTTG
>CAYPGL010000113.1:0-6247 GCA_964410035.1 uncultured Qipengyuania sp.
TCGGTCGCGATACCCTGCGACAAGGCCTTTGGCCCGCGCCGCGAGGATCTGGTGATCGACATTCCGCGTGAAAACCTGCCGCCCGAACCGGCCCCGCAGCCGGGCATGGCAATGCAGGCCCAGGCGCAGGACGGTTCGCCGCTGACGCTCTACATCGTCGAAGTGGGCGAACAGGTGGTCAAGGCGGACGGCAACCACCCGCTGGCCGGCGAAGACGTGACCTTCGACCTGACCCTTCGCGATATTAAGCAGGCGGCCTGAGCCAATTCCCGGGGCGGCTGGACGCTGGCCGCCCCGCCCGGCTTACCTACACTCCAACACTGGTCGGCGCACTAACGCTCCCGGAATTCTTTACCAGCGTGAAACCTCCCGCGTCCGAGCCCCGCCGCCGTGTGGGGCTTTCGCGTTTATGGCCAGCTTTTTGGAAGAGTGTCCGCTGCATGTACCTCGTCAATTCGCATTCCTGCAACTGCGAGACCAGAGGAAAGGATGCCTCCCGCCATCCAGGCAGTTGTCCCCCCGCCAATTGCCGTGCATCTTCGCGCCATGATCGCCCGCCACCTCGTCGTCCATGGCCGTGTCCAAGGCGTGTTCTATCGCGACTGGACGGTGAAGACTGCACGCGAATCGGGGATCGACGGCTGGGTGCGCAACCTGCCGGACGGCACAGTCGAGGCCCATCTCGAAGGCAGCCGCGATTCCGTGGACCGCATGATTTCTGACATGCAACAAGGCCCTCCCGGCGCCGCTCCTACCCATATCGACCAGAAGGAAGCCCCGATTTGTAAATTTCCGACATTCGAAAGACGCGCTTAGCGACTCGGGGCCTAAAGTGCTAAAGGAGCTCGCGAGGACTTGCGGCATAAGGTCCGCTGCAAGGGGGGAATAGTGCATAAGGCGCGTGATCTGGGCTTCTACGACGGGTGGCCGATGCTGTTTGGCATCGCTTGGCTCATCTGCGCTCATACCGCCCTCGAACTCAGTCAGGGCGCGGACGGGATTGCCGCAGTCTGGCCGCCAAGCGGTATCTTCGTGGCCGCACTCCTGTTTTTTGACCGCCGCCGACGCCTGATGACGGCCGGCTGGGTCGCGGCGGCGAGCATGGTCTCTAACCTCTGGGCCGGGTCGAGTTTCCTCGCGACATCCGGATACACGATCGCTAACCTGGTCGAAGGCTATCTGGTTTTCCTCCTGATGGGCGGGAGCGGATCGGCAAGGTTTTCCCTGTCGCACCCCCGGAACATGGCCCGCTTTGGCCTCGCCGCGGTGTTCGCTGGCGGCGTAAGCGCGCTGATGGCCGGCATCCTGTCCGGCAATCTCGCCTTCGCCTTCCTCTCGTCCTGGGCAAGCACCGTCACGCTTGGCATGCTGATCGTGACGCCGGTGATCCTCTTCATCGCCACCGATCCCCCCAACCGGCGCGAACTGTTTTCCCTAAAATCGCTCTGGACGATGCTCGTGGTCACGATCCTGAGCGTCGCCGCCTTCGGTCAGGCGGATGTCCCGCTGCTCTTCCTGCCGGTCATGGGCATCGCGATCGCCACCGCCACCCTCCGACTTAGCGGCGCAGCGGGCGCCCTGGTCATCGTCGCGGCGATCGGCTCGATACTCACCGCGCAGGGCGCAGGGCCGGTAACCTTGTTCTTTCCCACGACCGAAGAGCAGGTGCTGTTTTTCCAAGTCTACCTAGTAGCCCTGCTCACCTCCTCGCTTCCCCTCGCCTACTTGCTGTCCCAGCGCGAAAGCGATCTCGCGACTATCGCCGGGCACGCTGCCCGTCTCGAAGCGGCAGAGCGCGCAGCGAAGGTCGGCCACTGGCGGTTCGGTCCGGTGGACAATACGGTCCACTGGTCGCGCGAGGCGCTGCGTATCTGCGGTTTCGCCGAAGACGAACAGCCGAGTTTCGAACAATGGATTGCGCTCCACATGCCCAATGACCGCGAGCGAATTCGCGCTTTCATCGTCGAGGCGACTACGCATGGGCTGCCCTTCGCGTTCGAGTCGCGTATCGAACGTGCGCAGGGCGATATCGTGCATGTCGATTGTCGCGGCGATGTCGAAACGGACGACCAGGGGCGTGTGACGGCCCTGTTTGGCACCATTCTCGACGTTACCGACCGCGCCGAAACGATGCGGCAGCTCGAACTCGCACGGGCACGAGCCGAACGCGAAGCCGCCGAGGTAAGACTGCTGGCGGCAACCGATCCGCTAACCGGCATGCCCAACCGCCGCTGCATTCTGGCCAATCTCGCCGAAGCGATGGACGAATCCTTGTTAAGCGATGTTCCTCTGTCGATCGCCATGATCGACATCGACCACTTCAAGGCAGTCAACGACACGTTCGGCCACGGTTATGGGGATCAGGTAATCAAGAAAATTGCCGGCATTCTCTGCGACGAAGCATGCGGCCGCGATAGCGTAGGCCGCTTGGGCGGCGAGGAGTTTCTCTTCGTCTTCCCCGGCTGCACTACAGCAGAGTTGGACGAGCGCTTTATCACCATCAGAAAAAGGCTGGCCTCCATCGAGTGGGATCGGCCAGTCGATGTCACTCTCAGTATCGGGGTCGCGCAACTGCAGATCGGCTGGGACGAACGCGACCTGATGCGGGCTGCCGACGAGGCGCTTTATGATGCCAAGGATGCCGGAAGGAACCGGCACGCAATTCACGCGGCCTGACCTACCCCCCTATTGCGAAGGCGGCGCCACCGAGCCTCGCTCAATCACCTCGAAGGCTATCTCGGCATGGCCCCGGGCCTCTTTTCCCCCTGCCATGCATTTGGCGAGCAGTTCGCATGCCTTGGCACCCATTTCCTCTAGCGGTTGACGCACCGATGTGAGGGGGGGATTCATAGTTTTAGCTATGGGATCGTCATCGAAACCGACCATAGACAATTGCCGGGGGACGGATTTACCGGCCCGCCTCGCCGCATCAGCAAGGCCAGTTGCCATGGCATCGTTGCTGGCGAAGACCGCAGTCGGTCCGGCGGCAAGCAGTTTGGCGCCCATCTCCATGCCGGATTGGCGCGTGTAATCGCCCTCCACGACCAGTGATGGATCGAGCTTGACGCCTTTCGATCCGAGGGCGGCAGTGAAACCGTTATATCGCCTCATGCTGGACAGATGCGAGCGCGGGCCTCGAATTATGCCGATCCGGCTGTGACCGGCCTCCAGCAGTTTCATCGCGACCGAACGGGCTGCGTCATACTCGTCCATCCCCACCGTGATCCCCCGCTCCGGGTCAAGCATGGCAGTGATGCGTGCGAAGGGTAACTTACGCTTTTCGATCTGCAGCATCAGATGGCGATCGTCGGAAAGCGGCGCGGTAAGAATTATGCCACCGATACCCTCATCGTCCAGAAACTCGGTAGCCGCGCGACCGCTGCCGTCGATGTTCTCCATCTGCATCCCGACGCCCATCGTGTTGGCCTGCCTGCTGGCAGCAGTATGCAGGCGCGAAACGTAATCGCGGTTCGTATTGTCGAACAGCATAAGAATTCGGCCGCCCGACTTCATCTGCGCAGTCTCCCCCAAGATAGCGGCGTTTCGGTAGCTGTGATTAGTTAAGGAATGCCAAAAGATTCAGGGCGTAATCCATTTGCCCTCATCGTCCGCGAAAACCGCCCTTCGATGTCCGTTGCTGGAGAGGTGGTACCAATCCATAGTTTCGATCGTGACCAGCAGGACAGCGAAGTTCTCTCTCACTGAACCAAGCTGCTCTTCCGAAGGACGGCGCCCCTCGATATCACTGGGCAGTCCACTGGAGGGCTTGTCACGTTCCTCACCCGGCGGCGCACCGAGATAGCAGCGGCGGGCAAACGCATCGCTCCCTTGCCATGCCTTTCGGGCAAGGTCGCTATCAAGTTCGATGCGCGCCAGACCGCGGCAACGCAGTTGCACCTTCTGTGCTTGATCATAGAATAACACCGCGACCGGTGCACCGTTGCCTATCACGGAGACTTTCGGGGAGCGCGCGTCCGTGTGGAAACGTAAAAGCCCGTTCTCGGCGTCAAACTCACGCAGCACCATGACCCGAGCATCTGCGTCGGCTGTCGCGACCACCGGCGTATGCATGGGCGAATTGCGGTTGCTTGCTGCGTCAGACAGCAAGCGAACGATATCGGCTTTCACGTCTTGCAAAGTCCATTCCATCCTCACGTAACGCTTAGCAGCCTGCGGGGTTCGCATTCATTTTTCAGAGCACGAACCTGAACAATTGCCTGCAGGTGCGGTTCAGTTTCGGGACAGTCGGATATGATACAACTTGCGACATCGAAACATGAGGCCGCAGGTGTGGAGCGGCTTTCGAGCCACAAGGACAAGCTCCATGACACTTACCAAGCTGATGAAAGGCAGCGCGTTGAGCGCCCTCGCGATAGCGATGGCAATGACCGCCTTGCCGCAGGCCGCGCAAGCCGCCGAGAGCGTAGCTCAGCAGCGCAACCAGCGTGACCGTGACAATCGCGAAGATCGTCGCAGCGAACGCGGCCAGGAAAGACGCAACGAACGCCGCGATAACCGACAGGAACGCCGCAGTGAACGACGTGATGATCGACAGGAACGCCGCAGCGAACGTCGCGACAACCGACAGGAGCAGCGCGGCGACCGACGTGACAATCGCCAGGATTGGCGCGATATCCGCCAGAATCGGCGCGAAGATAACCGCAACGATCGCGATCGCGACTATAGCGGCGACCGCAACCGCACCTATCGCGATACACGGCGCGACAATCGCGAAGATCGGCGTGAATGGAGGCAGGAACGCCGCGAAAATCGCCGCGACAACCGTCAGGACTGGCGCGAGGATCGGCGCGAGTACAGGCAGGACAGGCGCGAGGATATTCGCGAGGCCAACCGCCGCACGCGTTACTACGATGGCCGTAATTGGCACAATTACAATCGCTGGGACCAGCGCCGCTGGCGTTCAGACCGTCGCTATGACTGGAACCGCTATCGCACCAGCAACCGGAGTCTCTATCGGCTCGGTCGCTACTATGCACCCTATCGCGATTATCGCTATCGCCGCTTGAATATCGGCTTCCGTCTCGGCAATCTGTTCTTCGGCAGCCGTTACTGGATCAACGATCCCTGGCAGTATCGTCTGCCCGACGTCTACGGCCCCTATCGCTGGGTCCGCTACTACGACGACGTGCTGCTGGTTAACATCTACAGCGGCGAAGTCGTCGACGTGATCCACGACTTCTTCTGGTAATTGGACTCGCATCGCCTGTCCGGGTTGAGAGTGGACCGGAGAGGCAGTTGACCCCCGCCGTGCGATCGGCGGGGGTTTTTCGTCAACCAGGCACCTTGCCGAAGGGCAGCATGCGGAAGATGCCGCCGTTCCGGTCGAAGAACGTGTGCTTCAGCGCGCCCAGAATGTGCAGTGCGATGAGATAGATGAAGATGCTACCGCCGGTCGCATGCAGACTGAAGATTGATTTCGCTGCGTCCTCGTTTGTGCCCACTGGCAGCGCCGGAATAGTGAACAAGCCGAACACGTCGATTTCACGCCCGGCCAGCGAATTGGCAGTCCATCCGCCCAGCGGGAGGCCGATCAAAAGGACGTAGAATACAATATGGACTGTACGCGCCAAAATCGCTTCCCATCTGGCTAGGTCGGACGGAAGCGGCGGAACCGGATGCGTCCAGCGCCATAATACTCGGCCGATAGTGAGCGCGAGTATCGTGATCCCCAGCGCCTTGTGATTGCCCATCGCAGCTCCGCGCGCCGCCCCATCAAGCTGCTCCGCATTCTCGACTATCCGCCAGTTGACGATCACCGCAACGGCAATCACCCAGTGAAAGATCATCGCGCCGGTAGAATAGCGGCGTGCTGTGGCTGTATCGGTCATATCGGCAGGCTCCCATCCTATTTAATGAGCATGAAACTAGCTAGAAGTAGATTACGCACAAGATGCCCGGTTGCGAGACGCCTTCGCATTGCTAACACTATGGGCATGACGAAGACTGCCGTGATTCCCGACCAGGACGCCCTCAAACGTATCGGCGCGCAGGTGCGCCAACGGCTGGAGTCCGACCCCGAAATCTATAAGGTGCCGACCGACATCGCGGAGATTTTCGCCGTGCCGAACTTCCTCACGCGCGAGGAATGCCGTCGCTTCATAGCCATGATCGACGTGGTGGCCCGGCCGAGCGAACTGCACGAAACCGCCTATATCGAGAAGTTCCGCACCTCCTATTCGGGAAATTTCAATCCGCACGACCCGTTCGTGAAAGGAGTCTCCCGCCG
>CAYPGL010000114.1:0-6208 GCA_964410035.1 uncultured Qipengyuania sp.
GCGCTGGGCGACCGTCGCGATGTTTGCTCTGGTGATCGGCATCAACGTCGAGCGTATCTGGCCCTATTCGGCTCTGGCAAGAACGCAGCTGGAGCTTACCGAGACGCCGTCGACAAGTGAAGAGTCGCGCTGCTTTTCGGCCCTGGCAGCCAATGTGAAGGTCAAGAATAAACAGTACCCGAAGATGATCGAACAGCTGCGTCGCTACGATCCCGATTTGCTTTTTTTGATGGAGACCGATCAGCCTTGGGTCGACGCCTTGGAGCCGGTTCTCTCTCAATATGGACATGTTCAGAGGCATCCCCAGCCTGAAGCGTTCGGGCTAGTCTTCGCAACGCGACTGCCGGTTCTGAAATCGAATGTCGTAGAGAACACCTATCGCGACACGCCGACACTCTACGCCACAGTGCAGCCGGAAGGCTCGCTACCTGTCGAGTTTATCGGTCTCCATCCAAAGCCCCCATTGCCGGGATGGGACTCCGAAGTGCGCGACGAGAATATCGTCAACGCAGGCATCCAGACACCCGACCGGCTCCCTCATGCCTTCGTAATGGGCGATTTCAACGACGTGCCTTGGTCTCGCACGACCACCAAGTTTCGCGAAATGGGAGATTGGCGCGATCCCCGGATTGGGCGTGGAACCTATCCGACATTCCCAGCGAACATGCTGCTTTTGGGCTGGCCGCTAGATCAGCTTATGCTCAAGGGAGAGTTACAGCTCACATCATTCGAAGTCCTGCCAGACAACGGCTCGGATCACCGGGCGGTGCTCGCCAACTTCTGCGCTCCGTCACTGCTTCCCTAATCTACCAAGTCGACAACCACAGCTCCGCATTCGACTGCACGGTGCAGCTTACAAGTTGCCTCCGGGAATTGCTTTTGCCGTGTCTCAGTTTGATTGCTCCGCTTTCAGCGACGGCCGCTGGCTTGGAGCACACGTGCAGCCTATCAGCACGGCCCTGTGGGAATGAACTCGATTTAATGTCCGCTTCACGCAGGTTTGAAGATGGGGGCGTAGACAGGCTTCCTACTCAACCTCTTCAGCAACAGGCATCCCTCATGTCCACCAATCGCAAATTGTCTCTCCGTCCCGCTGTCGCAGCACTGCTGCTCGGTGGGACGGCTATTGCCGGCGCATCCGGGGGTGCAGCTCTCGCTTCGGCAGAGGCCCGGAACGCCGACCGCCTTACTGCCCCTGTAGCCGGGAGCGTGCTTCGTGCGGGTTCCCACGCATCGCTTGCCGACATGATCGAGGCGGTCGCGCCCAGTGTGGTTCAGATACAGGTAGAACCGGAAGCGCGGTTCCAGCAGATGAGCGGTCCGGCGCCGTCCATGGGTAGCCGCGAGGACCTGATGCGACGATTCTTTGGAGTGTCAGCTCCCGAACAGCAGCCCCAACTGCGCGGTGCGCTCGGCTCCGGCTTTATCATCGATAAGTCCGGCATCGTGGTCACCAACAACCATGTCGTGGCGGGTGCGGATGCGGTGACCGTCAAACTCAGCGACGGACGTGAGTTTTATGGCCGGGTGCTGGGCCGGGATGACAAGACCGACATCGCGGTGATAAAGCTCGACGGCGAAGGCCCATTCCAGGCGGTGCATTGGGGCGATAGCAACCAAACCCGCGTGGGTGATAGCGTGTTTGCCGTCGGTAGTCCCTTCGGTCTTGGCAACACTGTGACCTCGGGGATAGTCTCCGCCCGCAGCCGGGAAATCGGGGCAGGACCGTATGACGATTTCCTGCAAGTGGACGCGGCGATCAACTCGGGCAACTCGGGTGGACCGTTGTTCGATGCCTCGGGCCGCGTCATCGGGGTCAACACGGCCATTTTCTCCCCTTCCGGCGGCAATGTCGGCATCGGTTTCGCCATCCCGGCCCAGCTCGTGCGCGACGTCGCAATTCAGATCGTCGAAAATGGCGGCGTATCGCGCGGACGGATTGGCGTCGCGCTGCAGGATTTCACTTCCGAGATGGCAGCGGCAACTGGTATGCAGGAGGGCGGTGGTGCTCTCATAAACGATGTCGAACCGAGCGGTCCGGCAGCGCGCTCCGGGATCCGGTCGGGCGATGTCATCAGAGGTTTTAATGGAAAGACTATTGAAGACGGGGGAGATCTTGCTCGTGCCGTGGCTGATGCCAAGGCAGGAAGCACGGTCCCGGTTAAGGTCTTTCGTGACGGCCGCCCCCTGGTGCTCGATCTCATGATCGGTGGCGGCAGCGCGTCGCACTCTTGACCTGCCGGGAAACCGCCGTTCACGTGGATCGTTGAGAAAATATTGTAAGCAAGGAGCTGCGTATCCCTTGAAATTGCTGCTGATCGAAGATGACAGGCAAACAGCGGAATACGTAACCCGCGGGCTTAGCGAGCTCGGTCATTCCTGCGACCATGTTGCAAATGGGGTGGACGGGCTCGCCGCGGCCTTGGCCGACAATCACGACGCCATTATCCTCGATCGCAACCTGCCCGAATTGGATGGGCTGGCGGTGCTAACCGCGCTGCGGTCGCAAGGGAGCTGCACCCCCGTCCTCGTTCTCTCGGCGCTCAGCCAGGTGGACGACAAAGTTGCCGGCCTGCGTGCAGGGGGCGACGATTATCTGGCGAAACCCTTCTCCTTCCAAGAACTAATCGCCCGGCTGGAGGCGGTAATTCGCCGTCGGGACGGGCTCGCGTCTTCCACCGCGCAGCTGCAGGTGGGAAGCCTGACGCTGGACCTGCTTGGGCGCAGTGCAAAGCGGGGAAGTCGGTCCATCGAGCTGCTCAACAAGGAATTTCAGCTCCTCGAGTATCTTATGCGCCATGCCGGCCAAGTGGTGACCCGCACAATGATGACCGAGGCAATCTGGGACTACAGCTTCAACCCCGGCACGAACGTCATCGACGTCCACGTCAGCCGTCTGCGGGGCAAGATCGACGAGCCGGGCGAGCCGAACATGATCAAGACGGTCCGCGGCGCGGGCTACCGGCTCGATGCCGACTGATCCGTGGCGGCTCCTGCACAGCGCGGCCTTGCGCGGTGCGCTTTGGATCACCCTGATCTCGCTTCTCGCGACAAGCGTGGCTCTCACGGTGCAATATGTCCAGACTACGCGCTTGCTGGAGGAGCGCATCCACGCGCTGGTCGATGACGAGGCGGCCTCGCTCGTCGCGCGGTACCAGGCAGAAGGAGTCGAGGGCGTGGCGCGCGCTATCCGCCGCGAACAGGAAATTCCGCGCATCAACGAGTTCTTCTATCTGCTCGCCACTCCGGACGGACGGCCGATGGTTGGTAATCTGATCGGATGGCCCGACGAGATAGACCAGCCCGGCTATCACCGGTTTGTCACACAGGTCGCGGGTGCCGGTGCGCCACAACGTGAACGCAGCGTGGAGGCCCGTGCCATCCTCCTGCCTGACGGATTCCGTTTGCTGGTCGGCAATCTTTCCGACCAGCGTGCCGTTCTGCGCGAGCGCTACCTCCAGGCCCTGGTCTGGTCCCTGCTGGCCACCGGTATACTCGGGCTGGCGCTAGGCTTCTGGTACAGCCGGCGCGGCCTCGCTTTCGTGGACACTGCTTCAAACGCTGGGCAGCGCTTCCTGCGCGGCGGACTGGAAGAGCGGTTGCCTGTGTCGGGCCGCGATGACGAATACGACCGGCTCGCGCAGACAATCAACCGCACCTTTGAAGAAATAGAGGGCCTGATCGGTTCGCTCCGCGTAGCCACCGAGGGACTTGCGCACGACCTCAAGACGCCGCTCACCCGAATTCGCGCACGGCTGGAACTTGCGGAGCTGGAGAAGGAGGCAGATGGCGGCCGTTTGCGCGAAATCATGACGGAAAGCCGCGAGGATCTCGCTTCCATCCTCCAGCTCATCGAAGACATACTGGGTCTTGCCCGCGCGGAAGCGACGGCAGCAGAGAATTTCGCGCCGGTTCCGCTCGACGCGATTGTGGCGGAGGTCCTGGAACTTTACGAACCGGTCGCCGAGGAAAAAGGTGTAAAGCTAACGGCGCGGATCAGTCCTGCAACGCTCGATGGAGCGCGCTCGCTGCTGGCGCAAATGGTATCGAATCTTGTCGACAATGCGATCAAGTACTCTCCCGCGGGCGGGTCAGTCGATATAGACGTCGAAAGTGCTGCGGAAGGGATCCGGCTCCGCGTAAGCGACGGCGGGCCGGGCATCCCCGAATCGCAACGCGAGCAAGCAATGGGTCGCTTCGCTCGGTTGGATGCCAGTAGGCACGAGCCGGGCAGCGGCTTAGGTCTCAGTATCGTTGCCGCGGCAGTGCGGGCTCACCGCGCAACCATAAAATTGGCTGACAACCAATCCGGCCTCATCGTCGAAATTCTATTCTCGGCGAGCAACTCAACTACAAGCTGTTGCCCAAACCATTCCGAATAACACTGACGCAGCGCCGCAGAGAATTTGCGGGAGGCTGCGTCAACCTCGGAAACCTAATTAGGTCTTCTCTGGGTGAGATGCATCATTTAGCTCAAACGACTGCGCCGAGTGGCAGCCGTGTCTCGTGGCTGGCTTCCTGGCACTATAGCGTTAGCGTTATAAGTCACCTCGTCGACCTCTTCTTCAACCTCTTCGACGCAATCTATGTCATCTGGTGCGCAAGTCACTGCGGCAGCGCCTGCGCCTGCCCCTAAAAGTGCGACGCAACCCGCAGTTGTAGGGCCCGCAAGGATTGCGCCCGCGAGTCCGATCTTCTTCTTTGTCTATCTCCTTCATTAAATGACCCATGAGCTGTTCGACCGCTGGTTTCGATCCGCTCCTCCTCTTCGCGCGGCTCTTGGGAACGAGGAAATTCAGGTCGAGATTATTTATACCCGCGTAGATGTAATCGAAGGCGCTGGCCATGCAGCGATCTTCGAGGCAACCGAACGTGCGGGCAGGCGAGTCGCGCCTTTCACGGCATCTTGCGCTGATAAATGGGGCAGGCCGGAAGGGGCGGTGGCTTCTGGGCCGTTCGCTGACTTTCTAGATTTCAGTGCCGCGAGGTCAAAAATAGAATCTTTCTGCAGCTCCGTTCAACACTGCGACGGTCTCACCGCCAATCCGATTTCAGGCGACTGGGAGATCAGATAAGATTGTTCAGCAACGGTTGAGCGATACCGTATCCATTATTCTGCGGGCGGCGCATTGCGCCTCCTCTCTTTTTCACCAACACGGCTCAAAGCCGGTGCGGTCGTAAGGTCTGCAGTGAAAGCCGGCTAACCTGGCAGTCCAAGAGTACAGTTCGTTCTCTCTGCCACCGGAAAGAGAGCGGAACCGCGCGGAATTGCACTTTGTGCAGTCTTGGACGCAAATCGCAAGTATGGGACTGACCCATACGCTTACGCATTTAGTCTTTTAATGTTGAATGCGAGAGGGCCGGAGGTGTTCCGAATAATCTACCTTTAAAGACGAGAGAAGTCAGTTGCTCGGTTTCTAACATAAACCGTAATTTTTGCTTATTAATCTATAAATTTTTGCCCATTGGAACGGTTTCTCAGCTCTGTCGTATTTAGGAACAGAGATATTTGAATGGGGAGAATGAAATGAATAAGCTGATTTTAGCCGGCGCTGCCGCGCTCTCTCTTATTGCCGTTCCGGGCACCGCGCAGGAGACTGATGCTGGGGCGTATGATATGAATACGACACAGCAGCAGATGTTTATGAATTGGCCCGATGATATGCGCATTGCGTATACGCGTTGGCCGGCAGAACTGCAGGCCTACTATTGGACACTGACGCCACAGCAACAGGACGGATGGTGGGTCCTTACTGACGATCAGCGCAATCGCATTTTTGTCGCTACGCCGGAACTAAGGGCTCAAGCGTGGACCGCTATCGCTGCTCAGATGGCGGCGTCCACGCAGCCCCGCACTACAACTACAACAACGTCAGGAAATATCCGTTTTGTGAGTAATGCGGTAGTCCAGCAAATTCCACCGCCGCACCAAGGCGAGTATCCCGTCTGCACGAGCGACGCCGATGACAACTGCATGAATCCATGGGAGGCAGGAAGGCGTGGGCCGAATGTTGAGCGCCCCCTCCAGTATTGGCCGGGTAAGCCCGCCAGCGAAATGTAAGTTTGGTCAATCATACCAATTTAGGATGCGGATCGCACGCAAGCCCCGGCACTAAATGATGATTTCTCTTAGGCTATACAATTTGGCCTGCGTGACGTGACCCCCTAAGCTTCCTCCAGTCTTGATTAGAGTCCGGCCCTGACCGAA
>CAYPGL010000115.1:0-6091 GCA_964410035.1 uncultured Qipengyuania sp.
CAAATGAATTCGATGTCTGGAATAAAGCCCATATCCAGCATGCGATCCGCTTCGTCGATGACCAGCAATTCACAGCCGTCGAGCAAGATTTTTCCGCGCTCGAACAGGTCCATCAGACGTCCAGGGGTGGCGATAAGAACGTCGACGCCATCGTTCAGCGCCTTGATCTGGTCTCCCATCTGGACTCCTCCGATCAGAAGCGCCAGCTTGAGGTCATGGTTTTTCCCGTACTTTTCGAAATTATCAGCCACCTGCGCGGCAAGTTCGCGCGTTGGGGCAAGGATAAGGCTGCGTGGCATAAGCGCTCGGCGGCGACCACTCGCCATGATGTCGATCATCGGCAAGACGAAGCTAGCGGTTTTGCCCGTGCCAGTCTGTGCAATCCCGACGATGTCCTTCATCATCAGAACCGGAGGAATCGCTTGCTCTTGAATGGGAGTCGGTACGGTATAACCGGCTTCTTCCACGGCTTTTAGCAATTGTTCGGAAAGGCCGAGATCGGCAAAACTCATGCGGCTATCAAACGCCCCTATCTTGGAAATTAAAACGACCGCGAATATCTAACCTCAGCGGTGCGCGCCTTTTGCGTTTATCCCTGTGGAAGTCAAGGAAATCCGCAGCTCCGATCGTGAGGAGCGTGACATGGCGGAGAAGATCTACCATATCTTTTTCTTGCCAAGTAATCGAGTTCCTTAAGTATGACTTTCCAAAAACCGCCAGTAAAAAGAACGAAAATGAAATAAATCTAAGATGCTTCGGCCGCGATATTTGCACTCGGCGCCCACGGAGCGCTTCAGAAGAAGAAATCGCTGAGCAAGGGTTCGACTACATACGGATCAATTTCCCGCCTCGACGGGCTAACAAAAACAGCATAGTGGGCCAGAAAATTGTGTGCAGAATGTCTACGACATATGCCAAGTATTCGGACGGGCGATCAGGTTGCCAGAAATCCACTATTTCGTTGAAGATAGCAAAAAAATACACCGCTGCGATCGGTATATAGGATTTCAGGCGCTGGCGGAAAACCAACGCAAACAGAAAGAAGATCGCCATTCCAGCGTGTAAATGAAGGAGTTCCTCTCCCAGGCCTGAGTATGAGGCGAGATAGTCTTTGAATTCATCGTATTCGCGAAGCGCGGTATGCATCAAGTGAGGTCCAGTCTGCTGCCGAGCGAAGCCCGTGAACTTATTTTCGAGTAAAGTGAAGAGGTGACCATCAGGCTGGGTTGGCTGCCGGGTGGAGGCTATAGAAAGCTGTGAGTTTCGATTTTAATCGATAGGCTCTGATGGATTTACAGTATTCGCGCTCAAGCACAAGTTGGCTGAATTTCGCCACATGACACTTGGCTCCCGACCGGCTCATGATGCGGTCGCGAGCGACGCATAGCTGCCCATCTTCACTCCGCTCGACATAAAAACCGCGATAGAAATCGCGCGGTGAACAACCCTTCTCGAGCTGAGCAGCAATCGTTCGCCTGTCCCGCATGAACATCAGTAGATGGTCCCCACGATCGGCGACACCACCGATGGCCGAGGTGTCCAAGCATTTGCCCCCAGGTCGCGCGACAACGCGGGTGCGCGGCTGACTTGTCACCATATCTGTAGTGAAATCGCGCCGAAGCCTACTCGGAGCCGGTGAGATCCGCAGTATCACCCGCCGCTCGATCCGAACCTGTTCGTTGGTCGAAGGCCCTATCCCGTCAAATATCGGCGACCAGGCCGGGGCCTCCTGCGAAAGCGGTAACGGCGACAAGCGCCTGTCGCTTCTATCGCTTTGGTTCGCCACCTGCCCTTGCGCTTCTTGCTCTGCATCAGCCGCACCTAAAAGACCCAGGGGTATCACGAGCGCGATCGGCGCGAAAAAGGCGGAAAAGCTTGGCATCGACGGTGCTGATTCCCTCCTTCGACCGCCTGATGAACCCTGCGGCATTGCTTCACGCTGTTCGTTTGATCCCATACGTTTGAACATCGGCTTAATTGGATCGGTGCCGATGACAAGAGTTGGTCATTGAGGCATGGACCGATGGATGAAGAATATCGAACAATTTGCCATGGAAGCTGCCAACCTGCTTGGAGAGCGTGGATTTACGAGAGATCCCGAAATAATTGAGCCATGGCTAACCGACTGGCGCGGGCGGTATACAGGCAAGGCTCTCGGTCTTGCCTCGCCAGCCTCTACGGGAGATGTCGCAGCATTCGTTAGACTTTGCGCGGGATATGACGTCCCGATCGTCCCCCAAGGCGGCAACAGTGGCATGTCCGGCGGTGCAACTCCGGATTCATCGGGCAGGACGGTGCTCCTCTCACTTCGCCGGATGAACCGTATCCGCTCATTCGACGATAATACCAGCCAGATTACGTGCGAAGCGGGGGTCATCCTGCAAACCCTGCATGATTTAGCGCAAGAGCGTCGGCTGCGGTTTCCCCTGACGCTGGGCGGCAAGGGATCGGCAACGATCGGAGGCCTGGTTTCGACGAATGCAGGCGGCACCCAGGTCTTGCGCCACGGTACAATGCGCAATCAGGTTCTTGGTCTGGAAGCAGTGATGGCCGACGGTTCCGTCTTTGACACTCTCACGCCGCTAAAGAAGGACAATCGCGGATTCGATCTGAAGCAAATCCTGATTGGATCAGAAGGCACATTGGGCATCGTGACCGCTGCTACTCTTCGATTGCTGCCCGAAGTGAGTGATCGACGGGTCATCTGGGTGGGGCTCGGCTCCCTTCAGCACGCTCGCAAGTTGCTTTTGCATTTCGAGAAAATGGCCGGCGAAGCGCTCGAAGGCTTCGAAGTGCTCCCCGCTCATAGCCTTGCCGCGGTCCTCGATCATCTGCCCGATGCCCGATCGCCGCTGCAAGAGGACTATCCATGGAACGCTCTGATCGAGCTAGTATCAGGTTCGGGGGATGCCGATGGACTGGGCGACCTAGCTGAGAAGACACTCTCGGCAGCCCTCAATCTGGACATCCTCGCAGATGCCGTGATTGCGGCCAATGAAGCCCAGGCCGACGATTTCTGGCTTCTGCGAGATTCAATTTCCGCTGCAGAGCGTGCCATCGGACCGGCCATGCAGCACGATATATCCGTCCCCGTGCCGCGCATGGCGGATTTCGTGGAAGAAGTCGCACCGCGCCTAGAAGAGCGATTTCCAGGAACGAAGGCTATAGCATTTGGGCATCTAGGCGACGGTAACGTACATTTTCACGTTCTTGCACCGCCGGGCTCACCTCGCGGGGAATGGGAACGCGATCAAGGTTCGAGGATCAGTGCCTACGTTCACGATCTCGTGACCGAATGGGGAGGCTCGATCAGCGCTGAACACGGAATTGGGCAGGTAAAGCGCTCCGAACTTGGCCGGTTGGGCGATCCGGTTGCGCTTTCTCTGTTGAGAAACATCAAGCATGCTTTGGACCCTGATGGCCTGCTCAATCCGGGAAAACTCGTCCCGCTTGCGCAAGAAGGCCCAACCCCGTAAGGGCCGCACCTTCCGGCGTGTGATGCCCATCCGGCACCGTCCGCCCTATTTAGAACAACGTAAAGACACTCGGAGAATTCTCATGGCGAGCGCGCCGCAGCAGCCCCAGCTTCCCCTGTTCTTCAACGACTTGATGCCGCTGAACAGCCAGGACCACAAGAATTATCGTACGCGCAGCATTGATGCCGCACCGTGGCTGGCCAAGGCTCACGCCATTCCGCTGACCGTGGATGAATTCGTTCAGGCCCAGCGCAATTTCCCGATCGTCTTCTCAAGTGGCGACAATCCGCTTCCCTTGGCCCTCATGGGTCTCAACGAAGGCGTGAACACTTTCGTCGACGAGGCTGGAAAGGTTACCGAGCAGGTCTATCTTCCCGCATATATTCGTCGCTATCCTTTCATGCTGGCTAGGCTCAAAGCTGATGCGACCGATCTTTCGCTCATGTTTGATCCGACGAGCGAGGCGGTAGGCGAATTCAAGGAAGGCGAACGCCTGTTTGACGACGAGGGCAAGACCACCGATGCGACCCAGCGGGTTCTGGAATTCTGCCAGCATTTCGAGCAATCGGCTCAGCGCACCCAGGCTTTCCTGACTGAGATCAAGGATGCCGACTTATTGATGGACGGCGAAGTCGCAATTCAGCGCGAAGGCGAAGATAAACCCTTCGTGTACCGCGGATTCAAGATGGTCGACCAGGAAAAACTCCGCGAAATTAGCGCCGAAAAATCTGCGGAGTGGAACAAAAACGGCATTTTGATGCTGATCAACGCGCACATCTTCTCGCTTGAGCTGATGCGAGTGATCTTTGCGCGGCAAGTTCAGCAGGGCACCTCTCCGAAGCCGAATGCGCAGGCGAACGCTTCATCGATGTAATTTCCGATGGTAGCGCATCGAGGGTTCTATTCGAATTGGGGCGGGACGCACGATAGCTCGGACGTCCCGCACAGCAAGCTACGCAGCTGCCTATCGTTTGTTACAAGTATCGCCGCGTTTCTCGGTCTCAGCGGCTGCGTAACCGCTAATGTTGCAGACGAAAAAAGTTTCGCCCGCAAAAGCCACCCTGTCGTGGAGTTCCAGAACAAGGAAGATCGACTTTACCAGATCGGATATCGCCTGGGCGTTTCGAATGCTCCCTATTGTGAACGGAAACAGCCAACTCTCGGTCTCTTGATCCACGACGCACGCGCCTATGCTGCCGCTGATGAGGTCCGATCGGTCCTCGGCCTATCTGGCGACATTGCTATCCAATCAGTGGCGAAAGGATCTTCGGCCGATCTGGCAGGGCTGAAACAGAACGACGTTTTGTTGGCAATCGATGGCGTCGGAATTGATGAATTCAGCAGTTCCGACAAGCCGGCTTGGTATCGCGCGACGGCCCTTCGTCAATTGATCGACCAATCGGCGCTCGATGGAATTGTATCTCTTACTTCAAGAAGTGCGGAAGGCGCAGTGCTGATCGGCGACATTAGCGCCGTCGATTCCTGCGCCTCCGTTTTTGAGTTAATTTCGGGAGATGACGGCGCAGCTGCTGACGGGACCCGGGTCCTTGTCGGAGAGAATTTTCCGGGTTTCGCATATGCCGAAGATGAGCTTGCTGCGATCCTTGCACACGAAATGGCTCATAATTTGTTGGGACATATCCCTTTTCTAAAAGAGCTTGGCAACGGCGACGGTAGAGCTCGCAATTCAGAACGCGATGCCGATCGGCTAATGCCGTGGTTGCTGGCTAATGCTGGGTATGACCCTGAGGCTGCTGTCAGAATGATGCGCCGCTACGGTCCGCGCCATGGCGGCGGACTATTACGCAGACGTACTCACGATGGATGGGATGAGCGGGTCGTACTAATCAGCGAGGAAGTCGAGAAAGTGCGGTCTTTGTCTGAAGACACACGCGGCGTTTCGGTGGATTGGCAAATGTATTTCGAGCCTTTGCTCGAAATCCAATAAACTACGCGGCTCCGGCTCGCCCGTTCGATGGCTGCGGTACGCTGGTGCGTGCTCGAATCGTCCCATTGAAGCCAGCACTATCGATACCTATGTTTTGATTACCGGACGGCGTATCCCCTCATGACCCGTCTGGTGCGATGCATCTTTGATGCATCTCCTCCCTGAACCTTGGCCACCTCGTGCATGAAGCACGAGGTGGTTTTTTGTTCTGCAGCCCCTACTCAGCAGCTTGACGGAGGGTTCTGTCCAAGAGCAGGTCATTTACCTCGCTAGCCAGCGCCCTCACCAACCCCGCAATTAGCCTTGCCACGCCTGGCAGGCGAGCGCTCGGTCGATCAAGCCCCGCATCCAGATACGTGGTTCGGCATATCTCAACTTGGATTGCATGAATGCCTCTGCGCGGTGAACTGTGTCTGTCGAGAACGTATCCGCCGGCATATGGGCGGTTGTGCGCGACAGGGCGGCCCTGTTCTCCAAAATAGTTGAGGGCGCAGGCGGAAATACGTTCGTCGCAACTGGATCCAAAACGATCGCCGATCACCACTTCAGGGGCAGTGCAATCTGCGTGAGATCGCTGGAGCGGAGGCATGGAATGAAGGTCCATCAGGATAGCCCCCCCCCAATTGTCGCGCAGGTGCTCAAGCGTTGCAGCCAAGGCTTCATGATA
>CAYPGL010000116.1:0-6030 GCA_964410035.1 uncultured Qipengyuania sp.
ATTCGATCACGACTGCCGAACATGCCATCGCAATGATTATGGCGCTCGCCCGCCAGATACCGGCCGCCGACCGCCGCACGCAGGCGGGCGAATGGCCGAAGAACGACTTTATGGGCGTTGAAGTCACCGGGAAGACCCTCGGTTTGATTGGTGCGGGGAACATTGGCTCTATCGTCGCGTCCCGTGCACAGGGTCTCAAGATGAAAGTCGTTGCGTTCGACCCCTTTCTGACTGCGGAACGCGCGCTGGAGATCGGGGTAGAGAAGGTCGAACTCGACACTCTGCTCGCGCGTGCCGACTTCATCACGCTTCACACGCCGTTGACCGACGAAACGCGCAACATCCTCTCGAAGGAAAATCTCGCGAAGACCAAACGAGGCGTACGCATCGTCAACTGCGCGCGCGGCGGATTGATCGACGAGGGAGCACTAGCCGAGGCGCTCGACAGCGGACAGGTTGCGGGCGCGGCGCTCGACGTGTTCCAGACCGAACCTGCCAAGGACAGCCCGCTGTTCGGCAAGCCCAATTTCATCTGCACGCCGCATCTCGGCGCCAGCACGACCGAAGCGCAGGTCAACGTCGCGCTGCAGGTGGCCCAACAGCTGGCCGACTATCTCGTCAATGGCGGGGTGACGAACGCGCTCAACATGCCGAGCCTTTCGGCGGAGGAGGCACCAAAGCTGCGCCCCTATATGAAGCTTGCCGAAAACCTCGGCAGCCTCGTAGGTCAGTTGGCCCACGGCAACCTCACCAAGATCAATATCGAGAGGGAAGGCGCAGCGGCAGAGCTTTCTGGCAAACCAATCGAAGGCGCAGTCCTCGCGGGGCTCATGCGCCAATATTCCGACACGGTAAACATGGTCAACGCGCCATACCTCGCCAAGGAGAGGGGGCTCGATATCCGTTCGATCCGCCATGAGAAGGAAGGTGCCTACAATACGCTGCTCCGGGTAACAGTCGGGACCGACGCAGGTGACCGATCAGTGGCAGGCACGCTGTTCGGTTCCGATGCGCCGCGCCTGACCGAAATTTTCGGCGTCCGGATAGAGGCCGAACTCGATGGTCACATGCTCTATATCGTGAACGAGGACGCGCCGGGTTTCATCGGACGTATCGGATCGCTGCTGGGTGAGAACGGCATCAATATCGGCACCTTCAACCTCGGTCGACGGTCTGCGGGTGGCGAAGCCATCCTGCTGCTCAGTGTCGACCAGCCGATTCCGGACGGTGTAGTCAAGAAAGCCTGCGCGCTCGAAGGCGTAAAGACCGTCATGCCGCTGGAATTCTGATCCACGATAGGGCAGGGGACGCCGCGCAATGAACCAGCTAGACGATCTCCTGCCCATCGGCCTTGAAGACGCGCTTCCGGAGCGTTCGGCCATTATCACGCGGGCTATGCGCGAAATCCTTCGGGCGATGGATAGTCACGGATATGACCGCGTACGTCCGCCCTTGATAGAGTTTGAACGCTCCTTAGCGGGCCGGATGGAAGGCGTAGCCACACGTCGGATGGTCCGTTTCACCGATCCGGAAAGCCTGCGTACCCTTGCCTTGCGAGCGGACATGACGGTTCAGGTCGGGCGGATCGCCGCGACCGGGCTCGCCGATGCGGCGCGCCCCTTGCGACTTTGTTATGCGGGGGATGTGGCGCTACTCAAAGCGGATCAGCTCGATCCCGCTCGCCAGCGGTTGCAACTGGGTGCTGAATTAATCGGGAGCGACAATGTCGCCGCGGCGATCGAGGCGGTTACTGTGGCGCTCGATGCACTGGAAGCTACGGGCGTAACCGGCCTTTCCGTCGACTTCACGCTTCCAGATCTCGTCGACACGCTGGCAGACAAGGCGCTGCCGCTCGATGCTGACAAGCGCGAGGCGGTGCGGCGCGAACTCGATATGAAAGATGCTGGCGCGCTCAAGGCAGCAGGCGGTGCGGGGTATCTTCCCTTGCTATACGCCACCGGACCCTTCGATGAGGCGATCGAAAAGCTTGCCGCATTGGATGCGGGCGGTGTACTCGCCACGCGAATTGCAGGACTGCGCAAGGTCGCATCCGCGCTGGGCCACCGGGCACGGCTGACGCTCGATCCATCCGAGCGGCATGGCTTCGAGTACCAGAGCTGGTTCGGATTCACACTGCACGCGAAGGACGCACGTGCTGCTCTTGGCCGCGGCGGAACCTATGCCATCAAGGGTAGCGAGGAGGCGGCCACCGGCTTCTCGCTTTATATGGAACCGCTACTCGAAACGCTCGGGACGGGATCAGAGAATAGCCGTGAAACAGTGTTCCTGCCGCTAGGACATGATCGAGACGCCGCCGCGCTCCTACGCAGCGACGGTTGGCGAACTATTGCTGCCGTCGATGAGCAAGATGATGCGTCATCCTTGGGTTGCTCGCACATCCTCAAGGATGGGACGCCAGTCGGACTCTAATCGGAAACCCATCGGTCATGCTTGGCCATAATTCCGTTAAACAGTTCCGAACCTACCAGGCCTTTAAGCCAGCGCTCCAAGTCGATCAGCCCTTGCGCATCAAACCAATCCCGGTCGGCATTCGCGAACTGGCGGACGAATGGGAAGATAGCGATGTCGGCGAAGCCGCGCCTTTCGCCGCAAAGGTAGGCCTTATCGAGAAGACGATCGTCCAGAACCCGCAGGTGTTTCACGGCTGCTAAACCGTGTTTCTCCGGATCGACACCTTCGTACCGCGTAGAGTATTTGTACCGGTCGAGATGGTGCTTGAAGGGGCCGTCATTGGCTGTGACCAATCCCGGATCATCACGGTCCAACCAGCCTTCGGGATCCGATCGACCGAGAGCCCAGCGCATGATGTCGGTGCTCTCTTCCAGCACTTCGCCGTCCCCGGTCACGAATACGGGCACCGTACCCTTTGCTGAGACTTGGAGCATCTCGGGCGGCTTGTCGCGCAACACGACTTCGCGGTGTTCGTACTCGGCCCCGCTAACTGCCAACGCCATACGGGCGCGCATTGCGTAGGGGCAGCGCCTGAATGAGTAGAGGACCGCCTCAGCCATCAACCGTCTTTCGCCCGATATGCTCCTCGCCACGAACCTCCGCCATTTTCGCCTGGCGCTGACGTTCGGCATACCTAGCGCGTTGATCTTCGCTACGCTCCGGATAGCATCGATGGCAGGAAACACCTTCGGCATAGTGCTTATGCGTAAGATCGGATTTTTTCAGCGGGCGGCGACAGGCACGACACAGACTGTGTGACCCCAATTCGAGACCATGCTTCACGCTCACGCGCTCATCGAACACGAAGCATTCGCCCTGCCACCGGCTATCAGCTTCGGGAACTTCTTCCAGATATTTCAGGATGCCACCCTTGAGGTGATAGACCTCATCGAGACCCTCGGACTTCAGGAAGGCGGTAGACTTCTCGCAGCGGATGCCGCCGGTACAGAACATTGCGATCTTCGGTTTGCGTCCTTGGACGTCAAAGTCGGCTCTCCGCGTTCGGAACCATTCGGGAAATTCGCGGAAACTCTTCGTTTTCGGATTTATTGCGCCCTCAAAGCTGCCGATCGCAACCTCGTAATCATTGCGCGTGTCGATCACGATTGTGTCGGGGTCCGAGATCAGTTCGTTCCAGTCCAGCGGTGCGACATAGGTCCCGACGCCGTTCAGCGGGTCGAGATCGGGCTGGCCCATCGTTACGATCTCCCGCTTCAGCCTTACCTTGGTGCGGTGGAAGGGCATTTCGGCCGCCCGCGATTCCTTCCATTCGAGATCGCGGCAGCCGGGCATGGTGCGAATGTAGTCGAGAACTTCTGCAATTCCTTCGTCTCTACCGGCGATCGTGCCGTTGATACCTTCTTCTGCCAGCAGCAGCGTACCGCGCACCCCGTTCTCTTTTGCGCAGCGAAGCAATCCTTCGCGCAGTGCAGGGGGATCCTCGAACCGCGTGAAATGATAGAGCGCGGCGATACGAATGGGCGGCTGTTCAGTCACTGGCGGGCCGATAGCAGCCAATCCATCACGCCGCACCCCTCCGAATGTCAGTCGTTGAATTCTGCGGGATTGGGACCCATCCTGCCCTTCGGATCATCCAGGCCGTCGATGCGCGCCATCTGATCCTCGCTCAATTCGAAGGACAACGCCTTGAAATTGGCCTCGATATGGTCGCGGCTCGATGCTTTGGGAATGGGTGCCAAGCCATGCTGCAAATGCCACCGCAAGATGACTGCGCTCGCCGGTTGACCGGTTTCTTTTCCAATGTCTTCAATCACCTCGTTAGACAGACCTTCGCCTTGCCCTAGCGGGGACCAGCTTTGCGTCACGATGCCCAGTTGCTCGTGGACATTGCGCATCTCGCGCTGCTGGAAAGCGGGATGCAACTCGATCTGGTTCAGGGCCGGGGTCACTCCGGTTTCATCGATGATGCGGCGCAGGTCCTCCTCGCGAAAATTGGAAACGCCAATGGACTTCGCCTTGCCTGCCTCGCGCAATTCGATCAGCGCCTTCCAAGTCTCCACGAATAGACCCTTTTCCGGGCACGGCCAGTGGATCAGCAGCATGTCAACATGGTCGCGGCCAAGCCGTTCTAGGCACTTGTCTGCTGCGCGGAGGGTTCGTTCATATCCTTGGCTTTCGTTCCAGATCTTTGTCTGCAGGAAGATATCGGACCACCCGCCGATGCCTTTGCCCACGCCCCTCTCGTTCTGGTATATCGCCGCCGTGTCGACCAGCCAGTAGCCGACGTCGATCGCGGTCGATACGGCATCGGGCGCCTTGTCTTCCTCCAGTTTATAGGTGCCGAAGCCGAGCTGCGGAATTTTGCGACCATCATTCAGATCGAGCGTGGGATAGTCAGTCATAAGGTCTCCTTTGCCCAACCAATGGAGAAGTGCGGCAAAGTTTCCGGCGATGCTCCTTGCTCCGTGTCCGATATACGCCTAACGCCGCGCGCGTTTGAGCATCCGACATTGCGAGCAAAAGAGTTATGGCCAACGTTACCGTAATCGGCGCCCAATGGGGCGATGAGGGCAAAGGTAAGATTGTCGATTGGCTTGCCAGCCGCGCCGATGCCGTAGTCCGCTTTCAGGGTGGACACAACGCCGGGCACACGCTGGTTATCGACGGCACCACCTACAAGCTTTCCCTGCTGCCTTCGGGTATCGTTTCGGGCACCCTGTCGATCATCGGCAATGGCGTGGTTCTCGATCCCTGGGCACTGAAGGCGGAAGTCGAAAAGCTCGAAGGGCAGGGCGTCAGGGTCAGCGCCGATAACCTTGCTGTCGCGGACAATTGCCCGCTCATTCTGCCCATTCACCGCGACCTCGACGGTTTGCGGGAAGCGGCAGCGGGTTCTGGCAAGATCGGCACAACCGGACGCGGGATTGGACCCGCTTACGAAGACAAGGTCGGACGCCGTGCGATCCGCGTCTGCGATTTGGCACATCTGGACGACCTGGAGCCGCAGCTTGATCGCCTCTGCGCACACCATGATGCCCTGCGCGCCGGCTTCGATCAGCCGCCGGTCGATCGAGACCAACTACTTTCTGAATTGCGAGAAATTGCAGGCTTCGTGCTGCAATATGCCCAGCCTGTCTGGAAGCGCCTAAAGAAAGTGCGCAAGGCCGGGGCGAAGATCCTGTTCGAGGGCGCGCAGGGCGTACTTCTCGACATCGACCACGGGACCTATCCGTTCGTCACCAGCTCGAACACCGTGAGCGGCACCGCTGCTGCCGGAAGCGGGCTTGGCCCTAACGCGACGGGTTATGTACTCGGCATCGTGAAGGCTTACACCACCCGCGTCGGCAGCGGCCCTTTCCCTACCGAATTGATAGATGAGATCGGCCAGCGCCTCGGTGAGCGCGGTCATGAATTCGGCACTGTCACTGGCCGCCAGCGCCGCGTGGGATGGTTCGACGCCGTGATCGTACGACAGAGCTGTGCGATCAGCGGAGTGACTGGTATCGCGTTGACCAAGATAGACGTTCTTGATGGCCTAGACGAGGTGAAGATCTGCACCGGATATCGCCTGCGCAACAATGTATATGATTACTTTCC
>CAYPGL010000117.1:0-6009 GCA_964410035.1 uncultured Qipengyuania sp.
CTGGACGGCTTCAATGACAGCCCGTATTCCAAAGATGGTAGTTGTTTCCTGCATGAGGCAAAGATAGTCTAAAATATAGGCAATAAAAAAACCACCCCGGGGGGTGGTTTTGGAATTTTATATTAAAATGGTTATCCTGCTATTTCCACTGCCTTGATAAGATTTTCGGTCCTTTTGATGTTTCCATCGATTTGTTCCTTCTCTTGAGTGGTCAGATCTAAAATGTTGAAGATCTTTTTCTTCGAACGTGGGACCTCGATGAGATCTTGATTTGCATGATCCAGGAAGAACAACTTGTCTTTGGTGGTTATCTTTTTTTCGTATAGGCCAAGCGACCTCTTTGATTGTACATCTTTGATCTTTAGGTTATAAATATTTACTAGTCTATATTTTTCTCCAGAGCCAAGAACTTCAAGATAGTTTCTGCCCATCCCACCAAATTCTGTGTTATTTGGGATGAAACGTTTTTCTCCTTGTAGGATCTCTATGATCACTTCTTTTCGCAGAAAATATACTTCCCCGTCTATTTTCATTTCAAATTGATCTGTGTATAAGTTGTAATTACAGGGAACGCTGAAATTCAAGCCTTCTTCCTTCAAATTTGTTCTGACGACACAGTTTTGCCATTCGTCAAAAAGATAAATTTTTCCGCTTAGGTTATTTGTGTATTCACTATTGTAAACTTTATCAATCTTCTGTAAGGCGAAATCATCAAGATTGTTAGCGAAAACACTACTACTTGGTCCCGCATTTCGATTCTGTGCAAAGGAAATAAATGGAATCGTTAAAATAAGAAGCAAACATTTTTTCATAATTAGTCTTTGTTTAGAAGGTACTTTAAATTATATAGGGGACCTGCTAAAAATAGTGATTTATTCCGAGTATCATGTGTATTAATAAAAAAAAAGCTACCGATTTCTCGGTAGCTTTTTGCCTTTGAAAGAAACTGTTTTAGTTTACATCCCAAAAAATTGTATTGGATTTAGTATCTCCTCCAATTGCTGAAGAGGCTGCCTCATAACCTTCTGGGTTAAGAGTTGCTTCTGAAACCGGATAAAGGAATCTATTAGGTACATCCTCTAAGGTCATATCTTCAGGAGCATTAAATGGAAGACTTTCGAAAAGTCTCCATACTGTCCATCCTTCAAATCCATTGTTATAAAGGGCGATCCATTTCTGGTAAGCAATCTTTTCAAGCTCAGTAGTTCCAGGAGTGTCGCTCCAAGCAGTTGCTGCATAAGCTGCGGCTTCTGCAGGATCTCCTCCCCATTCCAGAATGGATAGTTCAACCCCTTCTTCAAAGTATTCCTGCGCAGTACCTCCAACATTGTAACCTCTAGCTGCAGCTTCAGCTAGTAGGAAATGAACCTCAGCAGCTGTTATGATGTTTCCAGGCAATGTAGGATCATACATCATCTCTCCTGGAAGTGAGAAGCTAGATGGAGAGTTCGCAGTACCATATGTACCACCAATGTATTCACCTTCTACTGTTTGGAAATACGCTTCAAGCCTTGGATCGTCAAGTGCTTTTAATTCATCTACCAAAGTGTTTGCACCTACAAAATCTGTACGTCCACTTTGAACTAATGCTACCCATACCGGGTTGGTATTTGGTGCTCCACCCAGGTATTGAATACCAAAGTTTTCGGAATTTTCTGTGATCAAAGGTGCATTGGCTGCTGCTTCTGCAGTAGCTTGAGCTACAGATCCGTTAACATCTACAAGACGCATAGCTAAACGTAATCTTAAAGAATTGGCAGCTTTTTGCCATAATGCAACATTTCCATCATAAACAGGATCCTGAGAAGCTTCAAATCCTCCCTGGCCCGGATTCATTTGGGCAATTGCAGCATCCAAACGATCTAATAGATCTGCATAGATAGTTGCAGCATCGTCATAGGCTGGAGATGGATTTGTTGGGTCTAAAGCTTCAGTGTAGGGAACATTTCCAAAAGTATCAACCAAAACTGAATAAGCATAAACTTCCATGAATTCAATGATGGCTAACTTATTTTGAAGGTTTTCAGGATTTTCTGCTTCTTCAAGAGTTTCACGAGCACCCTTAAGGTCCTGTAGAACGTCACGATAAATGGTATTCCAGATATTACCGCCGATGTTCCTTGTAACCTGGTTGTACTGACTTTCATCAGGATAAGTAGTTTGCGCCCAATACTGAGAATATAGACGGAATACGTTGAAATTCACACTTGCTGATTGCATCAGATCAAAGAAATTTCTTGTAGCATTCGTGAAAAGTCCACTCGCCGGTACTTCCGTAGGATTTTTCTGGTCAATGTTCAAGCCTTCATCAACTTCACACGAGGTGAGGAGAATGCTAAAACAAAATATAGTTAAGAATGTCTTTTTCATTTTGTTTAAAATTAAAATTCGAATTGTACGTTAAGACCGATAGTCTTCAAAGTAGGATAAGAACCTGATAGATATCCCTGAGCATTACCTGCGCCTAATCCTGATTCTGGATCGGCGAAAGGTACATTCTTATCAATTATCCAAAGGTTTCTTCCAATCAAGGATACATTTCCTCCAGTAATCATATCACCAAACCATTGCTTAACCGGCATTTTGTAAGTTAATGCAAGTTCTCTCAACTTCACATAAGAAGCGTCATAAACATTGATCTGGTTAGGGTTTCTACTTGAGTTACCCCAGTAATATGCACCACCATAGAAATCAGCTCTTGCTCTGGTTGTGTTTGGTTGTCCATCTTCAGTCACCCCTTCGTTAAGGATTCCTCCTCCTTCTGAGACAGGATCCCTTACAGGGTTACCTAGTTCATTCAGTCCTCCTGTATAATCTGGTAATCCAGTTCCTTGGCCATAGTGTAAGTCAAGAGAGAATACATCTCCACCTTGCTGCACATCTATCAGGAAGCTAAGGGCAAGATTCTTATACGCTAATTTGTTAGAGATACCTCCGTTCCAGTCTGGATTAGCGTCACCAATTACCTGGTCAGCTACCGCTTTATAGTATCCGCTGGAATTAACTACTCTTTGTCCATTCAAGTACTCATACCCAGTACCTCTCAATGTATTGTAAGGTTGACCTACAGTGGCATTCAACGAAACACCTCCTTGATAACCCGCTAACACAAGATTCTCTTGATCTCCGTAAAGATCTACAACAAGGTTCTCGTTTTTAGCCCAGTTGAAATCAATAGTCCAAGTAAAGTTATCGTTAGTTACAGGTACAAGATGTAATCTTGCTTCAACTCCTTTGTTTTGAAGTTCCCCTGCGTTAACCCAACGGTTTGAGAAACCTGTTGCTGTAGAAAGAGAAACCGGCATCAACTGGTTTTCTGTATTCTTTTTATACCAGGTTAGATCAAGACCTACACGGTTATTCCACATACGAGTTTCAAGACCTACTTCGATCTCTTTTGTTCTTTCCGGTACTAACTCTTCGTTTTGTTTGGTAGCAGGAAAAGAAAACAGTGCAGATTGACCAAAGTTATTAAGAATATTGTAAGTGTCATACACGTTATTGGCAGGAAGGTCATTACCTACCTCGGCATAACCGGCTCTCAACTTACCAAAGCTGAACCAATCAGATTCAAATAAATTTGTAAAGATCAAACTGGAGCTTACTGCGAAATAACCATAACCGTTTTCGGCTGGAGGAAGAGCAGATGAAACATCATATCTGTAGGTTCCGTCAAGATAAGCAGTGTTTTGGTACCCAATGGAAGCTTGACCGTAGTATCCAACTACTTCTTTTTCCTGCAGGATCTCAACAGGTTTAGGGTTTGTGTTTACCGAGTTGCTTAGAGCAAATATTCCTGGTGCAATCAAACCTCCTGCAGTTGACTGATGGTAATAGCTGTAGGTTTCTCTTCTTAAATTGATACCTGCGATCCCTGCAAGACTAACATCTTCTCCGAAATCTTTATCAACGTTTACCATAAGGTCATAGTTGTATTCGGTGAAATCTACATCCTTGCGGTCGTAACCAGAGGATTCAGTGTCTCTAAGAACTCCAAAAGGAGCGCCAACAGAACCAATGGCTCTTCTTTCTTCTCTTAATTCTTTGTACGTGTCAACTGCACCTTTAGCAGTAACATCCAACCAATCTGTTACCGTATAGGTAGCAAAAAGATTTCCATAAAAACGATTTCTTCTATCTGTTTGGAAATTCTTATATCTTGTCCAGTAAGGGTTGTCCCAGTAGTGTGGTTGTAAGTAAGATCCACCTAATGCACCTTCGTGGTTCCAGGAAATGTTCTGTCCTGTTTGTTCGAAGATTTCTCTTTGTGAATCCATATCCACGTTTACCTGCCACCATTGTCTGAATTGAGACATAAGGTTATCACTATAACCTGTGGAGTTTCTACCTTTTGTTCTTTGTACAATAAAGTTGGCAGAGGCTCCAGCTTTAAGATTATCACTAACCTGGATATCTCCATTTAAATTAAAGGAGTTCTTGTTCAGGTTTGAATTTGGAAGCATACCAGTTTGGTCGAAATTGGTATAGCCCAATCTATAGGTCATTTTTTCAGAACCTCCCGAAACCGCCACCGAATTGTTGAACTGGAAAGAAGTTTCAAAAAAGTCAGCAGGTGTAGTTTTTCCTGGAAGGTATGGCGTAGCCGTTAGGTAATTTGGATGATCTGGAACAAAAGCATCCCACTGATAAACCATTTGACCATCAAGAGGGGCACCGTAAGATGCATCGTCATAAGTTGGTACTACGTTATCAACAGTGCCATCTCCATTTACATCAAATCTTTCGAAGTAACCATCAAAATTAGGCGCTCCATAGTATGGTCCATAACCTGCTCCGTAACCATCTTGATATTCTAAGAAAGTAGAACGATCGATTTCTCCAACTGTAACACCAGAACTTACTGTTACTTTAGCGACACCTTTTTGACCAGATTTGGTGGTGATAATCACAACACCATTTGCTCCACGAGAACCGTAGATAGCAGAAGCTGCTGCACCTTTAAGTACGTTTATAGAAGCAACATCTTCCGGGTTAATGTCAGAAGCAGCGTTACCGTAATCGTATCCTGTGCTACCACGTCTTTGGTCTGCCGTGTTATTGATGGCATTTGAAATTGGAATACCGTCAATTACGAAAAGTGGCTGGTTGTTTCCTGTAAGGGAACTCACCCCGCGAATAAGGAAGTTTGCAGAACCACCAAAGTTGTTGTTGGCTTTAATTTGAACACCACTAACTTTTCCGGAAAGGTTATTAATAACGTTGTCTGTCTTCACTGTAGAAACTTCTTCTCCAGCAACTTCCTGAGTGGCATAACCAATGGATCGCTTCTCTCTCGAAATACCCATCGCCGTTACCACCACTTCTTCTAATTGAGCTGCATCGGCTTGAAGTACAACATCAATAGTGTCGTTACTGCCGATAGCGTACTCTGCTGTTTTCATTCCCAGATAGGAGAAAACAAGGACTTCTCCCTGTGTTGCTTCGATGGAATAATTACCATCAAAATCTGTTTGAACACCACGGGTGGTGCCTTTTACCAGAACATTTACTCCGGGTAGAGGCATTCCGCTGTCATCGGTCACCGTCCCGGTAATTGTTCGTTGTTCTTGTGCAAATGTTATTTGCACTACTAACGCCAGTAATAGCGTTAGAATTCCACTAAACTTTGTTTTCATTTTTAAAGATTTGTTTGAATTAGCCAATGCCAAAAGTGATAATTAAATGTTAACCAAACAACTTTTTTCTGGAAAAACTTTCATTTCAGCTGATTCGGAGAATGAAATTTAGGTTTTTGTTAACTATTTATGGACTTGTTTGCTGTTTCGATATTGTTCAATTTTCGGGATAGGTAGTGGTTGTAAACGTTTAGGTGGGAAATATCTATGACGATAATCAGTTTTATTTTTTAACCACTCGACTGAGAGATTTTCTCTTTTTCTAAGATTAACACTAAATCTTTCAAATGAAAATTTAGTACTATTTTCTGTCATCCAATAAACCCTTCTGAAAATTAATTATTTAAGATTTGATTAATTAAGTTTTATTTCT
>CAYPGL010000118.1:0-6002 GCA_964410035.1 uncultured Qipengyuania sp.
GGCGAGAACCTCCTTGATCTCGTTCAGGCTCTTGCGCCCGAAGTTCGGCGTGCGGAGCATCTCGGCCTCGGTCTTCTGCACCAGGTCGCCGATGTAGATGATGTTGTCGTTCTTGAGGCAATTTGCCGAACGTACCGACAGTTCCAGTTCGTCGACCTTCTTGAGAAGGTAACGGTTGAGCTGGTTGGTGTCGCTTTCCTGAGGTTCGGCAGCCTGCCCGATCATACCGCTGGTGGGCTGCGGGATGCCGTCCTCGAAGTGGACGAACAGCGTCAACTGGTCCTGAAGGATGCGCGCGGCATAGGCGACCGCATCCTCCGGGGTGACGGTGCCATCGGTTTCGATGTTGAGCGAGAGCTTATCGTAATCGAGTTCCTGCCCGACGCGGGCATTTTCGACCTTGTAGCTCACCTGGCGAACCGGGGAATACAGGCTGTCGACCGGAATGAGGCCAATCGGCGCATCGACCGGACGGTTCATCACGGCAGGACTGTAACCCTTACCAGTGTCGGCGGTCAGTTCCATGTTGAGCGTTGCGCCTTCGTCGAGATGACAGATCACGAGATCCTTGTTCATCACTTCGATATCACCGGTCACGGCGATGTCGCCGGCCTTCACTTCGCCCGGGCCAGTGGCCGAAAGCTGAAGGCGTTTCATGCCTTCACCTTCCATCTTGAGTGCAATCTGCTTCACGTTCAGAACGATATCGGTGACGTCCTCGCGCACGCCGGCGAGCGAGGAGAATTCATGCAGCACGTTCTCGATCTTGATCGAGGTAATAGCTGCGCCCTGGAGCGAGGACAGGAGCACGCGGCGAAGCGCGTTGCCGAGCGTGAGGCCGAAGCCGCGCTCGAGCGGCTCGGCTACGAAAGTCGCCTTGCGCGCCTTGTCGCCACCGTCCTTGATGTCGAGGGTGTTGGGCTTCTTGAGTTCCTGCCAGTTCTTGATGTTGACGGACATGGATTTCCCCTGGTGTGGATGCGGGCAGGACCGGAGCTCTCATTCGAGCGCCCGGTCCGTGGAGAGTGTCGGTGGCTCAGCGAATCCGAACCACCAGGCAGGTACGGATCAGACGCGGCGACGCTTGGAAGGACGAACCCCGTTGTGCGGGATCGGCGTCACGTCGCGGATCGAAGTGATGGTAAAGCCCACTGCCGCAAGACCGCGCAGTGCGCTCTCACGGCCCGAGCCTGGGCCCTTCACTTCGACTTCAAGGGTACGCACACCGTGTTCGGCGGCCTTGCGGCCCGCATCGTCGGCGGCAACCTGTGCTGCATAGGGAGTCGACTTGCGGCTGCCCTTGAAGCCCATCATGCCTGCACTGGACCAGCTGATAGCATTGCCCTGTGCATCGGTGATAGTGATCATCGTGTTGTTGAAGCTGGCGTTGATGTGCGCGACGCCGCTTGAAATGTTCTTTTTGTCGCGGCGCCTAACGCGGCCGGGTTCGCGTGCCATGATGTGTATTCCTCTATATTCTCAAGAAGGGAAAAGCGTTCGGATTAGCCGAAGCTTACTTCTTCTTGCCGGCGATCGGCTTGGCCTTGCCCTTGCGGGTGCGGGCGTTGGTGTGGGTGCGCTGGCCACGAACGGGCAGGCCGGCACGATGACGAAGGCCGCGATAGGAACGCAGGTCCATCAGGCGCTTGATGTTCATCGCGGTATCGCGACGAAGGTCGCCTTCGACCATATGCTCCTCGTCGATCGTCTCACGAACGCGCAGCAGTTCCTCGTCGGTAAGATCCTGGACGCGGCGGGCGTGATCGATGCCGAGCTTGTCGGCGATCTCGACGGCCGTTGTACGACCAATGCCGTGAATATAGGTGAGCGCGATGATAACGCGCTTGTTGGTGGGGATATTTACCCCGGCAATACGAGCCACTTAAATCTCCATGCTCCACAGGGTCCTTTTAAGCGGGACCCTATCTCAACGCTTTGTTTTCATTGACATCGACGGACGCCCGTAGCGCAAAAAGCCCGGATGGCGTGCACTAAAGCTATCGCCTGCCGGACTCACCGTAAGTGTCGAATGAATGGCGCGCTTAGTAGGATTCGCGCCGAGCGTCAACCGTCAGCGCGCGCAATCACCGTGACCGTCGATATGCTTGGCCCGGCGAAAAGTTCAATTTCTAATATTGGGGAATGGATCCCGCGGGTCAAAACTCCGCCCCCTCTCCTGACTTGGAAGGTGAAGCAGCGTTCCAGAGCTACCCTTCGCTCTCGCCGGTGCCGATCGTCTCGGAGGGAGTGACTGCACCCAGATGGTCGCGCAGTCCATGAAGCTGCTGGGCCATAACCCCATCGACCGCTTTGGAGATCGTCTCTATCTCGAAACCCATCGGGCCGCCGGCATTGTATTCCCATGTTACCTTGGTGCCGCCTTCGATTTCCTTAAGCGAAATAGTGAGCACGCCCGTCGCGGGACCCGCCTGGAGCGGACCTAGGCCTCCCCGCAAGCGAAGCGCCTTGTCGGGGATCGCCTGAACAACAACAGCATGTCGTGCGCTGCCGTCGAGCGGGATATCTCCCTCTCCCGGTATGGCTTCGCAGAAGCAGCCGCCCGCACTGGGGACCAGCGACAGATTGGCGGCATCGCCCGACCATGTGTGGTCGTCGTTCCACCACTCAGCCGGCTTGATGAGCGCAAGCCAGACCTGCCGCGTTGTGGCTGCGATGATGACCACGTCCCTTGTGACGAAGCCCTGCTCGCTCACAGCCTCGACATCGGTCATGCCAGGTGTAGCCAGCCCTAACGCCGCGACGCCAACCAGACTTGTAAATGCCCTCATAAACCCCCCCTCGCGAGAGGTGTCTATGGAACCGTGCTCGTTTTGAAAAGCGTCAAGCGAGAATTGTGTCGATGGCGTGCGTAACATCGTCGATTGCGCCCATGCCGTCGATGCGCTTCACGATACCTCGCTTTTCGTAGCCCGGAAGAATTGGAGCCGTTTCGTTGCGATAAACCGACATGCGGTGACGCACCGTTTCTTCATTATCGTCAGGACGCCGCTTGAATTCCGTTGCGCCGCATTCGTCGCACACGCCCTCCACCTTCGGCTGCTTGAAGGTATCGTGATAACCCGTGCCGCAATTCGCGCAGCTAAAGCGTCCGGTGATGCGCTCGACCAGTGCATCCTCGTCGACCTCGAGCTCGATGACATGGTCGAGACTGCGGCCATGTCTGGCGAGAATTGCATCGAGTTGCTCGGCCTGTGCCGCCGTGCGCGGATAGCCATCAAAGATAGCGCCGACTTCCGGACCCATGTCCTTGAGCTTGGCATCAATCATCGCGGAAACAATATCGTCTGAGACGAGGCCGCCCGAATCCATGATGCCGGCAACCTTTCGGCCCAACTCGGTATCGGCCTTGCGCGTTTCGCGAAGCATGTCCCCGGTCGATAGCTGCATCATGCCGTGATGCTCGACCAGGCGATGCGCCTGCGTGCCCTTGCCCGCGCCTGGCGGGCCTAGAAGAATGATGTCCATCGAGAGAGGTCCCCTTCCCCGAGTATCCTGCCTTAACGCAGGCGGCCCTTAAGCTTGGCCTTCTTGATGAGATCGCCATACTGGTGTGCCAGCAGGTGCGACTGGATCTGGCTGATCGTATCGACCGTGACGTTCACAACGATCAGCAGACTCGTGCCGCCAAGAAACAGCGGAACGCCGGTCTGAGCGATCATGTACTCGGGCACAACGCAGACGAATGTCAGGTAGATCGCGCCAATCACGGTAATGCGGGTGAGAACGTAATCGAGATATTCCTCGGTCCGCTTGCCTGGACGGATACCCGGGACGAAGCCGCCATTCTTCTTCAGATTCTCGGCCGTCTCTTCCGGGTTGAAGACAACCGCGGTGTAGAAGAAGCAGAAGAAGATTATGCCGACCGCATAGAGGGTCATGTAGAGCGGCTGGCCGTGCTGGAGGTACTGCAGAACCGTCTGTAACGCCCCGCCGGTGGTGCTTTCGGTATCCAGCGAATTACCCGCGAACTGTGTGATCGTAAGCGGCAGCAGCAACAGCGAGCTGGCAAAGATCGGAGGAATCACGCCGGCAGTGTTGAGCTTGAGCGGCAAGTGCGAACGATCCGCCTGCATCATCCCCCGCTGCGTTGCGCGCTTCGGATACTGGACCAGCAAGCGGCGCTGGGCGCGCTCGAAGAAACTGATCAGCAGGATCAGGCCCACGACCATTACGATGAAACCGAGCAGAATACCCGTTGCGATGGAGCCTTCACTATAGCCCGACGCCATGTTCGAGACGAAAGTCGGGAACTGGGCAACGATGCCTGCCATGATGATCAACGAAACGCCATTCCCGATACCGCGGCTGGTGATCTGCTCACCTAGCCACAAAAGGAACATGGTTCCGCCCACAAGGCTGATGACCGCACCGACGCGGAACATGTACCCGGGATCGACGACAGCAGCGATGCCGCTGGATGCACCGTAGCTTTCTAGCCCCGCAGCGAGGAACCAGCCCTGAATGGTGCAGAGGAAAACCGTGCCGTAACGCGTATACTGGTTGAGCTTCTGCCGCCCGACAGTGCCTTCCTTCTTCATCGCGGCGAGCGTCGGATGTAGGGCAGATGCCATCTGCACGACGATCGAAGCTGTGATGTAGGGCATGACGCCAAGAGCGATGAGGCTCATGCGTTCGAGGCTGCCGCCGGTGAACATGTTGAACATGTCGAGCACGCCGCCACGGGTCTGGTCGGCGAGCTGGTTCAATGCGCTGGCATTGATGCCCAGCAGCGGCACGAAGCTCAGGAATCGGAAGACGATGAGCGCACCGATCGTGAACCAGATGCGGTTCTTCAACTCCGTGGCCTTGGAGAAATTGGCGAGGCTTATGTTGCTCGCAAAACTATCGGCGCGTGATGCCATTGGTCGTCTTCGATCCTAGCTTGTCGCCGGCCCGTCCCGGCGTAGACCGGACAAATAGGGAGCAGGATGACGAATGTCGAACCCTGCTCCCCGATTTCCATCAATTATTTGGACTTCTTGGCCTTGTTGGCTTCGGTGCGCTTGGCCTTTTTCTCGGCTTCGCTCTCGCCGCGGTCGATCACTTCGACCGAACCGCCGACTTTCTCGACCGCCTCGATGGCGCCCTTGGAAGCACCAGCGACAATGAACTTCGCCTTGGTCTTGAGCTCACCCTTGCCAAGCAGGCGGACGCCGTCTTTGCCATCGCGGGCGAGGCCAGCGGCCTTTAGCGCAGCGTGGTCGATGTCCTTCTTGGCATCGAGCTTCTTCGCGTCGATGAACTTCTGGACCATGCCCAGGTTCACTTCTGCGAAATCCTTGCCAAATGGGTTGTTAAAACCGCGCTTAGGAAGGCGCATGTGAAGCGGCATCTGGCCACCTTCGAAGCCCTTGATGGCGACGCCCGAGCGTGCCTTCTGGCCCTTCTGGCCACGTCCACCGGTCTTGCCCTTGCCCGAACCGATGCCTCGGCCGACACGGATGCGCTCCTTGCGGGCGCCGGGATTGTCGCGGATGTCGTTCAGTTTCATAGTGTGCACTCGCTTTCGCTTTTGTTCGCGCTGTAAAATGGAGGCGGCCCGCTATCGCAGCAGGCCGCCCCCGGCAAATTTTAATCACCGAAGACTTAGTCTTCGACGATTGCCACCAGATGCGGGACCTTGGCGACTGCGCCGCGCACCTCGGGGGTGTCCTGGCGTTCGACGATCTTGTGCATCTTGTTAAGGCCAAGACCGATCAGGATCTTGCGCTGGCTTTCGGGCCGGCGGATTGGCGAACCAATCTGCTTGAGCTTGATGCTCTTGTTCTTCGCCATCTCAATTACTCCGCGATAGCGGCGGCGTCGGCTTCAGCCTCTGCCTCCGAAGCGCCACCACGGCCAAGCAGGTCTGCGACCTTCTTGCCGCGACGCTGAGAAACCGACTTCGGCGAAGTCTGTTCGGTCAGCGCGTCGAACGTGGCGCGGATCATGTTGTAGGGGTTCGAAGTGCCGACCGACTTGGTCACCACGTCGGCAACGCC
>CAYPGL010000119.1:0-5976 GCA_964410035.1 uncultured Qipengyuania sp.
AAACTACAACCTAGAAGCCGGAATAAGGTTAAGCGCTCTCCTTGGGAAAATACTTAGTCGACTGCTAGAGAAAGCCGCGGTTCAGTACGCGGCCACTCCAGCCTCCACTGTTGACGAATCTCTTCGAGCAAGAGTGTCTCAACGTTTCCGCTGTGGAAGCGACAGAGCATTCCGCGACCATTCGCTAAGAAAAAGTCATTAGGCCAGTGGGCTCGGGACTCAGGCAGCCCATCTATCTAGGTCGGGAAACAGCGGCAAGGGTTGCGGCTGGTGGGGCTCAACCACGTTTGCGTCGTAGAGCGAAGCCGTCCCAACTCGACCGAGGTGTTCACGTAGACCCCGCGAGCCTCAACGCGAACGCTTCCAGCTCCTTCTCTTGCCACTTCCCACGTACAGCGCAGCTCGTCGTCGTATGTGCCCAGCAGCAACCTTCCATCGCTGACGCCCAGCAGGAACCGATCGTCGTCATCGAAGGGCACGCTCAGCAAGACCCAACTACGCCCCAAATTTCGCCCAAACTCAGCACAGCTCAGCGGCCAGCTCAATCGGAAGTGTCTTTGACCAGAGCGTGTCTGCCGGTCCAGCCGGACGCACCTTCAACACAATGAATCGAAACAACAAAGCGAGCACGCTTCGGCTCAATCCTCGGGTCAACCCTAGGTTTAGCCCTTTCAACAGGCAAAACCACCCCATCAAGTCCAAAGGCCTTTCAAAGGGAGCCGATGATTTTCCTAGAGAAAGTTCTGGTGCCGCTTAGGTGACTCGAACACCTGACCCCATCATTACGAATGATGTGCTCTACCAACTGAGCTAAAGCGGCACATTCTCTCTTGCCAAGAGAAGTGGAGGCCCGAGCCGGAATCGAACCGGCGTGCAAGGATTTGCAGTCCTCTGCGTAACCACTCCGCCATCGGGCCTCGCCCGCCCTATTGAGCGGGAAGCGGCCCACTAGCGATTCTGCGAAAGCAATGCAATCGCCTTACGTAACGTCAGGCTGGACGACGCGCGGGGCAGAGGCGATGGAGCAGCATGAGCATCGCCAACCTGACCGATCCGATTACCGCCGAGGGCGGCCGAGTAAACTTCCACGATCTCGATCACTGGATGCAGGGTCGCACGCTTTACGGCGGCGCTTCGGCGCTGATCGCCTACACTGCGGCGGCTCGGGCATTTACCGATTTGCCACCCCTGCGCGCCGGACAGATCGCCTTTGTCGCGCCTACCGGGTCGGAAGTCGAATTGAAGCGAGAGATCGTTCGGCAAGGTCGAAATGTGACGCAAGTCCGCAGCGAGATTTGGTGCGAGGGCAAGTGCACGCTCAGTGCTTTCTGGCTGTTCGGAACTGAGCGTGAGCCGAACGCAATTCACCCTCCAGCGGATTTCGTCGGCTGGCCGGGCCTACCGGAGGACGCGCCGCAGGTAATGGACGGCAAGGGCCCGGCCTTCATCCAGAACAATTTCGAGCTACGCCGCGCGCAGGAGTTGCGCGGTTCCGGTGAGCCGGTGGTACGCCGCTGGGCACGCCTGAGCGACCGCGAGGGTCTCGACCCGGTGAGCGAACTCATCCTGCTCGGCGACGTCATGCCGCCCGGCGCGATGCGGGCGATGCAGCGGAAGGGGCCGATCAGCTCGATCAACTGGTCGTTCAACCTTCTCGACACAGCACCGACGACCCGTGACGGGTGGTGGCTATCCGAAAATGCCAGCCAGCACGCAGCCGGAGGCTATTCTTCGGAACGTCTGCGGCTGTGGAATGCCGGGGGCAAGCAGGTGCTCGACGGTATGCAGTGCGTGGCAATTTTCGGCTAACCGCAAGATATTGGACGAAACGCAAGTTCATGAAGTGCATGCGCCATCCAGTTTCAGAGCCGCGCAAAAATGCGAAAGCCTTAAAATCGCTGATCATAATGCCGGCCAAGACAGTCGGCGTTGCTGGCGGCTTCGACTAATACAACGAACGCGTTGCCGGATCCGCCTCGATGGGCTTTCCGGGTGAGCGAAAGCAGGGTCGTCACCAGCGGTGTCGGGGCCAGTTTCGACTCCGGTGAAGTCGGTGCCCGCGCCGGATTCCAATCAGCTTGGTGGATTGGGGGCAGCGGGTGTTTCGGCATCCGCTCCCTTTCTTCATTGCAACCGGTATTTCAGAGATCTGTAAATTTGGGGGCCCGTTTCTGCAAGCCCGCCATCACCGCCTCGATCTGGTTGGGCCTGCGCATTACGGCGGCCTGTTCGATGCTCTCGGCCATCAGGATGTCGTCGCCCGATTTTTCAAGCATGGCTTCGGACAGACGCTTGGCCCCGCGAATGGCTTCCGGATTGCGGCTGGCGATCTCGCTTGCAATGTCGTTCGCTTTGCCCAGCGGATCTTTGGTGACATACGTGGCAAGTCCGTATTCCCGAGCTTCCTCCCCGGTGAATTCGCGGTTGGTGTAGACTAGGTCGCGCAGTTGATCGTCTCGCACCAGCCCGCGCCACAGGTGGTATCCCCCCATATCGGGCACCAGGCCCCATTTAAGTTCCATGATCGCCATGCGGGTGGCCGGATGGACCACGCGGATATCCGCACCGCTCGCAATCTGCAGGCCGCCGCCGAAGCACACGCCGTGGACCGCCGCGATCACCGGCACCGGGCATTTGCGCCAGGTCATGGCAACTTCCTGGAAGGTGTTCGCATTGCCATGGGTGCGCTCGGTCAGGGGTCTGCGCTCATCATCGGGCGGGGCAGTGAAGCTCGACACGTCTAGCCCCGCGCAGAATGCCCTCCCCTCACCCGCCAGAACCACGGCACGCAGGCTTTTCATCGTCCTTAGCTCTTCGCCCGCGGCGATGATCGCCGCGAACTGCTCCGGATCGAGCGCATTCATCTTGTCGGGGCGGTTGAAGCGGACCTGGGCGACGCCGTTGTCGGCAAGGTCGATCGTGACGCGGTCGGTGCTCATCGCTTTCTCCAGTTACCGTGCATGCTCGGCGAGGAATTTCTTCACGTTTCGCGCAGCCTGGCGGATACGCTGCTCATTCTCGACCATGGCGATGCGGACGAAGCCTTCGCCCTCTTCGCCATAACCGACGCCCGCCGCGACGGCGACGCCCGCGTGTTCGAGCAATTGCTTGGAAAATTCGAGGCTGCCCATATGCTCGAAACCCGGTGGAAGCGGAGCCCAGGCGAACATACTGGCGGCCGGAACGGGAATGTCCCAGCCCGCGCGGCCGAAGCTTTCGACCATCACGTCGCGCCGGTGCTGGTACCGCTGTCGGTTCTGCTCGACCACGTCCTGCGGGCCATTGAGCGCGGCGCATGCGGCGGCCTGGATCGGAGTGAAGGCGCCATAATCGAGATAGGATTTTACCCGTGTGAGCGCCGAAATCAGCGTCCTGTTGCCCACCGCGAACCCCATGCGCCAGCCGGCCATAGAATATGTCTTGGACATGGAGGTAAACTCGACCGCGACCTCCTTCGCCCCTTTGGCCTGCAGGATCGATGGTGTCGGCCTGCCGTCGTAATAGAGTTCCGAATAGGCAAGATCGGACATGATCCAGACCTTGTTCTCGCGCGCCCAGTCGACCAGCTGTTGATAGAATTGGGCATCGACCACCTCTGCGGTGGGATTGCTGGGATAGTTCACCACCAGCACGGTGGGGCGCGGCACGGTATAGGCCATAGCGCTGTCGAGCGCGCGCCAGTAGCGCTCGTCCGGCGCCGTCGGCACGCTGCGGATCGTGGCGCCGGCAATGATGAAACCGAAAGTATGGATCGGATAACTCGGGCTCGGCGCCAGCACCACATCGCCCGGGGCGGTGATGGCAGTGGCCATCGAGGACAGGCCCTCTTTAGAGCCCATGGTCACCACGACTTCGCTTTCCGGATCGAGATCGACCCCGAAACGGGACTGGTAGTATTTCGCCTGGGCCTTGCGCAGGCCCGGAATACCCTTGGACTGCGAGTAACCGTGCGCGCTTGGTTTGCCCGCGACTTCGCACAATTTATCGATCACATGCTGCGGCGGGGGCTGGTCGGGATTGCCCATGCCGAGGTCGATCACGTCGCGCCCCGCCTGCCGCGCCGCGTGCCGCATCGCATTGACCTCTGCGATGACATAGGGAGGCAGGCGCTTGATGCGGTAGAATTCGTCGGACATTTAGGCTCCGTGGCGCATTGGTTAGTTCACACTGATTACCTATTCAGGCGGCAGGCGCAAACGGGATAGGTGCGAAGGCTTGCGGATTCTTCTAGGTCCGTGACAAACAGCGCTTGGCCCACGCGCGAAGGAACGATGATGACCGAAACGCCCGACCCTTTCACCAACCTCTACGAGCACCCGGCCAAGTTGGTGCGTGCGATGTTTGCGCCGATGACCGGGGCGATCGATCCTTCCGCGATGACGGGCGTCGCCATGACGCCGGAAGATGTGCAGGCCTGGGCAGAGACGAACACTAGGCTGCAGACGCTGTGGACCGAATATCAGGTCGAAAAGATGAGCAATCCGCAGGCGCTGGTGCCTTATTTCGATCCGGCGCGCTGGATGGCGCTGGCGAGTGACTGGTACCGCCAGATGCCGATCGCCCAGACCGACCAGCAGCAGGCCCTGTGGGATGAAGGCATGAAGCTGTGGCAGGACGTGCTGGCCCAGTACGGCCTGGGGCCCAAGGCTTCGGACAAGGGCGGAGACGATATCGATCTGCCACGCAAAGACCGGCGTTTCGCCGACGAAAAATGGCGGGCGCATCCCGCTTATGCTTTGATCCACCAGACCTATCTCTTCCTGGCAGAGCGAGTCGGCGAGATGGTCGACCGGATCGAAGGGCTGAGCCCGCACCAGCGCGACCAGTTGCGCTTTACCACCAAGACTATCACCGAAGCGGCCAGCCCGGCGAATTTTCCGCTGCTCAACCCGGTGGTGATGGAACGCACCATGGAAACACGCGGCGCGAACCTGGTGAAGGGGATGGAACACCTGCTATCCGACATGCGGCGCGGTCAGCTTTCGCACACCGACGCATCAGCGTTCAGGCTGGGCGAGAATATCGCCACCACGCCGGGCAAGGTCGTGCACGAAACCCCGCTGTACCAACTTATCCAGTACACCCCGACCACAGAGAAGGTGCTGGCGACGCCGCTGGTGATCTTTCCGCCTTGGATCAACCGCTTCTACATTCTCGACCTCAACGAGAAGAAGAGCTTCGTGAAGTGGGCGGTGGAACAGGGCGTCAGTGTGTTCATGGTCAGCTGGAAATCGGCTGATGCGAGCATGAAGGACGTGGTGTGGGACGATTATGTCTGCGCGCAGATCGATGCGATCGACCACATCCGCAGCCGGCTCGACGTGCCGAACGTCCACACGATTGGATATTGCGTAGCGGGCACCACGCTCGCCGCCACCCTGGCGCTGCTGCATCGCCGCGGCCAGGAGGACAAGGTCAGGAGCGCGACCTTCTTCACCGCGCAGGTCGATTTTGAGAAGGCGGGTGAACTGCTCAACTTCGTCGACGACCAGCAGCTTGGCGCAATCAAGTCACTGTCGCCCGATGGCTATCTGGATGGGCGCTACATGGCAGCTACCTTCAACCTGCTGCGCGGCACCGACCTGATCTGGAACTACGTCGTCAATAACTACTTGCTAGGGGAGGATTATCCAGCCTTCGACCTGCTGCACTGGAACGGCGACGTCACCAACCTGCCAGCCAAATGGCACGAGCAGTACATGCGCGATCTTTACCGCGACAACCTGCTGGTCGAAGCCGATGCGCTGAGCATCGACAATACTCCGATCGACCTGGGGCAGGTCAAGACGCCCACCTATGTCCAGGCGGGAAAGGAAGACCATATCGCTCCCGCCGAAAGCGTGTGGCGCCTCAAGGACCATTTCACCGGGCCGATAAAATTCGTGCTCGCCGGATCGGGTCATATCGCAGGCGTCGTAAATCCGCCCTCTTCCGGCAAGTACCAGTACTGGACTAATGACGGCGAGCCCCGCAGCC
>CAYPGL010000120.1:0-5938 GCA_964410035.1 uncultured Qipengyuania sp.
GCGCGTGATCGGTAATGTGTAGATGTTGAGACTTAACAGTATCTGGTAATTACCCATACCTCCCCATTCGAAATCCGCGGTCGCTCCGGAGAGGTAGAAGGTCCACATGCGGCAGAAGCGCTCGTCATACATCGCCACGATGGCGTCGTGGTTCGCTTCGCAGGCGGCATACCATGCGCGCAGAGTCTTGGCGTAATGAAGGCGGAAGGTCTCGATATCGCTGTGAATAAGACGGAATTTCTCGCTTGCTGCGAGCGTCTCGGATAGCGCGGGGATGTACCCTCCCGGGAAGATGTACTTGCGCGTGAATGAGTCGGTGCTTCCCGGGCCGCCGAAGCGACCAATGGTATGAAGCAGCATGACACCGTGGGAAGTCAGCAGATGGGTACAAGCTTTGAAAAACTCTTCAAATTGCGGGCGGCCCACGTGTTCGAACATTCCAACCGACACAATACGATCGAATTTGGCCGGTTGCTTTGCGAGGTCGCGATAATCGATTAGTTCGAAATCCACCCGGTCCGAAACGTCGGCCTCGCGGGACCGCTGTTTTGCAAAGGCAAGCTGTTCATGGGAAAGGGTCACGCCTTTCACTTGTACATCGTAGTGGCGAGCGAGATATATCGCCATGCCTCCCCAGCCGCAGCCGATGTCGAGCACAGTCATCTTGTCCTCGATCGCTAACTTCGCGGCGATATGGGCGAGCTTGGCTTCCTGTGCATCGGCAAGGGTCGTGCAACCCTCGTCCCAATAGGCGCAACTGTATTGCATGTGTTCCGCATCAAGCATCAAGCGATAGAAGTCGTTGCCGATGTCGTAGTGATGGGCGACGTTGCGTTGGGAGCGGACGCGGTTGTTCACGCTCTCCAGCGCGAAGCCGAGCGCGTTCTTCAGCCTTTTTGTGGCAGAGGGAGCGCGCAGTCCACCGCCGCCATCCCATGGTGAATTAGAACGCAATAGCTGGATGAGTTCCATAATCCCGCCGCGCACGAGCACCAGCCGGCCATCCATAAAAGCCTCGGCCGCACCGAGACGTGGATCGGCGAGAATGTCGCGAACCGCCTTTCGGTCGGTAAAACGGATCGCGACGTCCGGAAAGTCGGGGTGGGCCGAGCCGTAGCGCGCGGTGCTGCCATCGGCATGCCGGACTTCGAGCGTGCCTCGCTTGATGACTGCCCCGATGAAGCGATCTAAGAGGCCATGGATCATGTGATCGGCTTACAGGCCTTTATTCGGCCGACCAAAACTTTTATTCCGCCGCTTCCTGCTGAGCGAAGCGCCACTCCGGCACCTTGTCCTCATCCGCAGCCCTCAACCGGGCGCTCTCCTCCATGATCCATTCACGGGTCATGGGAACGGCGCTGCGGTCCTTCACGTAGATCAGCTGCCAGTTGACCATGTCGCCGTGTCGGAAGCTCTGTTCGGCGCCGGCGAGGTAATAGAGCCACATGCGGTAGAAGACCTCGTCGTACATATCGACGATATCATCGCGGTGCTGGACGGTGCGATTGTACCATTCCTCAAGCGTGTGGCTGTAGTGAAAGCGCATCGCCTCCACGTCCATAACCTGCCAGCCGTGCTTCTCGCTCTCCTTAACCAGTTCGGAAAGTGCGGGAATATAGCCACCAGGGAAAATGTAGGTCCGCGTCCAGGCGTCGGTGAAACCGGGAGGGCCGGCGCGTCCGCAGCAATGGCTCATCATCACGCCGTCGGGTTTGAGCAGGCGGTTGGTGTGCTCGTAGAACTGCGGATAATGCGGCGTGCCGACGTGTTCGAGCAGGCCGACCGAACTGATCCGGTTGAACTGGCCCTGCACGTCGCGGTAGTCGGTGAGCGAGAACTTGACCCGGTCCGTCATGCCCGCTTCCTCCGCACGCTCCTTGCAGAAGGCGATCTGGTCAGGTGCAAGGGCGACACCGTGGACTTCCACATCGTAATGCCGCGCAAGGTAAAGCGCGAAGCCGCCCCAGCCGCAGCCGATGTCGAGAATGCGCTGGCCGGGCTTGATATTGAGCTTGGCGGCGAGATGCGCCTTTTTGTCGAGCTGCGCCTTTTCCAGCGAGGTCGTGGCCGGATCCTCGCGGTAGTAGGCCATGGTGTACTGACGGTCCTCGTCGAGGAAGCGTTCGTAGAGTTCGCGGGTAAGGTTGTAAGTATGCTCCGCGTTCTTCCTCGCCTTTCCGCGCAAATTGATACTGTCGGCCCTGGCGAGGAGACGCTGGGCATTGCGGCGCAAAGCACCTCTCGGTTTGAGGCGCTGATCGCCGGGGCGGCCCGCCTGCTGCGTGACGAACAGGATCAGGTCGCGGATATCGTGCGGCTCTTCGACCAATAGCCAGCCCCACATGAACGCCTCGCCCGCGCCCATCTGCGGATATCTCGCAATGTGATTGGCGGCCTTCTTGTTAGTGAGGCGGATATGGATGGGAGGCTCGCCCGCATCGCCAGTGCCGTACTCGAAGGTCTTGCCGTCATGATCGGTGACGACCAACCGCCCATGCTTCACCGCCGATTTCAGAAATTTGTCGAGTAGCCACATGGATTTTTGCGCGTCCCTTCCAACTCTCTTCTCGGAGGTGAGCATGGCACGGCGTTGCGGGGAGTCAATCGCGTGCTAGGCTGTTGTCCATGGCAGAGGCGCAGACTCAGATTACCGGTGTAGATCCGGCGGACTTCATCGCAAGCGTGGAGCCGAAAAAGAAGCGCGAAGATGCGAAGTTGCTCGATGCGATGTTCCGCGAAGTGACGGGTGAGACCCCGAAGATGTGGGGGCCGAGCATAATCGGTTACGGCGCATTCCGGACCACCTACGCCAGCGGCCGTGATGTCCACTGGCTGCGCAGCGGTTTCAGCCCGCGCAAGGCGAAGCATTCGCTCTATCTCATGGGCGGCTATTGCGATGAAACGGCGGGCAAGCGGCGCGACGAGTTGCTGGGAAAGCTCGGCAAATACAGCACTGGCAAGAGCTGTCTCTACATCAACAAGCTGGACGATGTGGACTTAGAAGTGCTGAAGGAAATGCTGCGTAACGACTGGGACGCGATGGGGCGATTGTATCCGGAATAACGGTCAGATACCCGCGTACCATTGATAGCCGCGGTCTTCCCAGTAGCCGCCGTTTCCTTCGCCGATGTCATGTAGGCTTGCGACCGCCTCGATTGCGGTGAGATATTTGGCGTGCTTGTATCCCAGTTGCCGCTCGATCCGCATGCGGAGCGGGGCACCGTTGCGAACGGGCAGGGGCTCGCCGTTGAGCTGGTGGGCGACAATGGTCTGGGGGTGATAGGCGTCGATTAGATCGACGCTCTCGTAGTAGTCCGCACCGTTGAGATTGTCGGCACAGCGGAAAACGATGAACCTGGCCTCCGGCCGGAGTTTCGCTGCATTGAGCAGGACCGAGAGTTGCGGTCCGGTCCACTCGCCGATCGCGCTCCAGCCCTCCACGCAATCGTGGCGCGTTACCTGTATGCGCTGGGGGAGGCGGCGGATGTTGTCGAGGCTGAGGCTCATGGGGTTCTCGACCAGGCCCCGAACCTCGAGCCGCCAATTGGCGAAATTCTCGGCCGCCTGCTGAGGGTAATCCCCGTTCTGCGGATCGACCGAGCCGTTGCCGCGAAAGTAAGGCGAGATGGCGCTACGCGGGTATTCCGGTGCCAGCGCCTTACGGTCGGTCAGCAACCGATGGGCGCCTTCATGCCATTTCTCTGCGGCACCGAGCAGTCTCGACCCGGCGTCCGTTTCTGCCACTTTGTTGCAGCCGGAGACGAAGGCGGCCCCAATGGCGGCGAGGAATCCTCTACGCTCCATGACTGCGCCCTCCGGTAATCATGTCGCGGATCTGGCCGAACGGACCGGCAAGCACCACCAGCACGACATGGACTATGAAGAACCCCAATGTGGCGAATGCAAAGATGAAATGCAGGCTGCGCGCCGATTGTCGCCCGCCAAGAACTTCGACGAGCCAACCGAAAGTCGGCTCCATCCCGGGGCTGATCGCAATTCCGGTGAACACCATCATCGGAAGGAACACTCCGAGCACCAGCCCATAGGCGAGCTTTTGGAGGAAATTGTACTTGCCCTGGCCGTGGTCGAAGTCGAGCCTGAGATGGGCCTTGATGTCCCCGGCTATTTCTGCGGACGTCCATTCCTGGCGGGTGGTGGCGATGTCGCGCTTGAAATGGCGGTTGACCAGCATGGCGATCCACATGAAGAGGAGACCGAGCGCGAACGGCCATGCCATGAGGATATGCCAGTCACGAGCCACGGCCAGGCTGTAATATCCCGGGATCGTCATCCAGTCGGCAAAACGCGGCACTGTCAGCCAGGCCTGTTCGGGCGCGAAGCCCCAGTCGCCCCAGTAAAGGCGGGGATGTGCGTTGGAGATCGTTAGGCCCGACATGAGTAGCACGACGACGCAGGCAAGATTGATCCAGTGCCAGAGCCGGGTCGAAAACTTATGCCGTTTCATGCCGCACTGGCTTCGCGTGCGAGATAGATAACATCGCGCTGCTGCCGAAGCAGGTGCTGTCCGCTATCGGCGTATAGTGTCTGCCCGCTGGCCAGATGCCCCTGCGCAAGAAACAATGCCGCCTCGGCCACTTCCCTGGCGGAAGTGCGGCGACCCAGCAGATTCATCCTGTGCGAAATCTCCGCCTCTTCGTCGCTCTGGTCGTGGCTTGCAAGTATTGCGCCCGGGGCGAGGCTGTAAACGCGGTCGTCCGGGCCCGCCGCCCCCATGGAAAGCATGACGGTGGTTGCATCAAGCGCGTACTTGCTCATGGTGTAGCTGAAGAAGTCCGGGTTCGGATTGGCCAGCTTCTGGTCGGTTATCTGGATAACCCTGCGTCCGGCCTTGGACTTTGCGTGCGCGAGATAGGATTGGGCCATGCTCGCGGGGCTGCGCGCATTGACCTGCATGGCCCGCTCATTAGTCTGGCGATCCAGCGCGTGGACGTCATCGGGATCGAATGTGGATGCGCAGTTCACCAAGGCTCGCCAATCCGGAAGTTTGCCGGCGAGTTTTTGGATCATGGCAATACCTGCGCCGGTATCGGACAGGTCAGCTCTGATGCTCTCGGCGCTGGGAAGCTCACCAGCCAGAGCCTCGGCGGCGTCACCGGAGGAATTATAGTGGATGACGACATGCCATCCTGCTTCGGCGAACGTCCGGGAGATAGCTCCGCCGATCCGTTTGGCTCCACCCGTTACGAGCACCGAAGGTCTGTCCTGCGTCATGCAAGATGGACCATAACAGTGCATTTGCCGAAGGGAAGCTACCGAAATGAATTCGGCGCCGCCACCGCTGGGTGACGACGCCGAAAATAGCGTGCTTTAACTTCCCGTCTTACCGGCAGCTAAGGCTTCCGCGGTCGATCTCACGGCCTACGACTGCGCCAATCGCGCCGCCGAGGATCGCTCCGAGCGTCCGGTCGCCGCGGCCAGCGAGTTCATGGCCGGCAAGCGCACCGACGCCAGCGCCGATCACCAAGCCGGTCGTACCATTGTCGCGCTTGCAATAATAACGACCGTCACGGCCCCGCCACATGTAGCTGTCGCGGGAGATGCGGCGCGGCTGCACGTAGTAGCCGCGGTCGTCATACGCACGGTAACGGTGGGCCCGGTCCTTAGCACGCTTGCCATGTGCCGGTGCCCAGGACGGCGGATCGGCAGCTGCCGGTGCCGCGGTGCCGATGCCGGTCAGTGCCAGAGTTGCGGCGCCAAATGCGATTGCGATTTTTTTCATTCTACGTCCCTTTTCTCAGGTCTCTGGTATGAGGTCTCTGGCGCGAGATTGCGCGGCGGAACACAACCGCCGATGAACGGACGCGATTAACTCCAAATTAGCGATAAATCGTGCGAGGAAATTGGATGAGCCGAGCGGTTCAGCGCAATTTTGCCGTAAGCTTTGCCTGCCACTGTGGCCCCAATTGCCGGATTGAAA
>CAYPGL010000121.1:0-5894 GCA_964410035.1 uncultured Qipengyuania sp.
AGCGCGTGGTGCTCTCAGTCCAGGATCGAGGCGACGGTATCGCGCCCGAACACCCGCCCCACCTGACGCGCCGCTTCTATCGAACGGACCCGGGCCGGAGCCTCGCTTCGGGGGGGACAGGTCTCGGACTCGCAATCGTGAAACACATTGTCGAACGTCACCGCGGCAAGCTCGGAATTGAAAGCACGCTCGGCGAAGGGACACGCGTTAAGGTCACGCTGCCACTGGACTGTTGAACCGGCAGTATCGAAGAAATGCGTATCTACAGTAGGACGCTTGCCAGCGGTCGCTGAGCGTCACGGATTGTGTCACAAAGACGTAATACGGCGGTCATAGATGCGACGCCGGATCGTAACCTTGTAAGAGATTCGCAACATGAATACCGCTATCCGACTCTCCGTCCTCGCGACGGCACTGAGTTGCACCTTCACCACCCCGGTTTTTGCGCAGGATACATCTGCATCTACCGAGGACGAGCTCGCAGCAATGCGCTTACAGCTCGAGACGCTGGTTACGCGTATCGATCAGCTCGAAAGTGAACTGACGGAAACCAAAGCCGAAAATGCCGAGCATAACGCTGTGATCGCGGCCAATGCTGGTGCTGACGCGCCTTCTGCCGAACCGGCTCCCGCGAAGGTTGTCGAACTGAAGAAGTCGGACGGCTGGAGCTTCAAGCCTCGCGGTCGGCTGATGTTCGACGCAGGTACGGTGAGCGCCCCCGAAACAGCCGGCTCCGACGATGGCTTCGGCAATGAAGTTCGCCGCGCCCGCCTCGGCGCGTCGGGAGACATTCCCGGCGGCTTCGGGTCCAAGTGCGAGCTCGACTTTGCGGGGAATGAAGTCGAGGCGGCCGACGCCTATCTTTCCTATGGCGACGGACCGCTAGAAGTGATCGTCGGTCATCACAACAATTTCCAGTCGCTCGAAGAACTGACCAGTTCGCTCCATACGAGTTTCATCGAGCGCGCGGCTTTCACCGATGCCTTCGGTTTCGAACGGCGCATAGGTGTTTCAGCCAGCTATGAAGCAGGCATCGTGCTTGCGCAGCTCGGCGCGTTCACGGACAATTTCGACGATACGGGCACTGACAATCGGGGTGTCGACGCCAGGTTGGTGCTCATGCCGAACATGGGCGAGGCCCAGCTTCATTTTGGCGGGTCTCTCCATTACAACAAACTCGGTGAAGACGACGCCAGTGTCCGCTATCGCCAGCGTCCGCTGGTGCACTTCACCTCAACCCGCTTCGTCGACACGGGCACTCTCGGTGCCGAAACCGAATTCGGCGCCGGTTTCGAAACCGCAATTATCGCCGGCCAATTTCACGCCGTAGCCGAAGGCTTCTGGCAGAAGGTCGATTTGCCCTTGGCTGCCGACAGTCCGACCTTTTTCGGTGCCTATGCCGAAGTCGGCTATTTCCTGAGCAAGGGTGACTCGCGCGGCTACAAGGGCGGCAAGTTCGATCGCACGAAGCCCGTTAATCCGGTGGGCGAAGGCGGAATCGGCTCTGTCCAGTTGAACTTGCGCTACGACCACCTCGACCTGAGCGATTCCGGGATCATCGGCGGTATCCAGAACGGATATCAGGCTTCGCTGGTATGGAAGCCGACAGACTACACGCTCTTCAGCCTAAATTATGGCCGAATGGACTATGAGGACGCCGTGCTGCCGACCGCCGAAGGAGAGACCGATTACGGCGTCGATTCCTTCGGAGTACGCGCACAGGTCGATTTCTGACTGCAATGTCGTTAAGGGGCACAGCAGATTCGCGGTGCCTCTGAACGAAAGTCACACTCTTGTCGTCAACATGTAACAATTTCGCGCTTCTGCGCGGCTAGTGTACATCTAAGGGGTACCAACCAATGACCAAGACTTTCAAATTCGCTCTTGTCGCAGCTTCAGCTCTGGCACTTGCGGCATGCGGCGGCAATAACGCTGGCGGCGGCGCTTCGCGTGACCAGATCAAGGCCGTCGGCTCTTCGACCGTATATCCTTTTGCCAAAGCGGTTTCGGAAACCTTCACCCGCTCCAATCCGGACTTCAAATCGCCGATCATCGAATCGACCGGCACTGGCGGCGGCATCAAGTTGTTTTGCCAGGGTATCGGCGCAGCCACCCCGGACATCGCCAATGCATCGCGCCGCATGAAGCCAGGCGAATTCGAGACTTGCCAGCAGAACGGCGTAACCGACATCATTGAAATTCAGGTTGGACTCGACGGTATTGCCTTGGCCTCGGCGCAGGGCGGCATTCAGATGAACCTGACGCCGAAAATGGTCTACGAGGCGCTTGCTGCTTCGCCCTATGGCGGCAAACAGACCAACCAGACCTGGTCGGATGTCGATCCTTCGCTCCCGAATGTCGAAATCCTCGTCTACGGTCCGCCGAGCACTTCCGGTACGCGTGACGCGCTCAAGGAACTCATCCTCGAGGTTGGCTGCGATACGAACCCCGAAATGGAAGCGCTCAAGGAAAGCGACGAAGATCGCCATGCGCAGCTCTGCACCGAAGTCCGGAGCGACGGGAAATACGTCGACCAAGGCGAGCAGGACAATCTGATCGTTCAGAAGATCGAAGGTAACCCCAATGCCGTGGGGATTTTCGGCTACTCCTACCTTGAGGAAAACGCCGACAAAGTGCAGGGCCTCAACATGAATGGCGTTGCCCCGACCTACGAAAATATCGCCAGCTTCGAATATCCGGGCGCTCGCCCGCTCTATATCTACGTCAAGAAGGCACACCTCGACGCCATCCAGGGCCTTGAGGAATTCCTTGCCCAGTGGACGACGATGTGGGGCCGGGACGGTCAGCTCGCAAAGATCGGGCTCGTCGTGAATCCCGAAGACGTGATGGCCCGCTCGATGTCGGCTGCCACGAACTTCGACACGCTCGACGGCGCCGAACTCAACTAAAGGCTGAATGTACGCACGATGTCGCTTACCCTCCTGCTCCTCCTAGCCCTCGGGCTCGGGCTCGCCGGATGGTTGGCGGCTCGTGCGCGCGCTTGGTCGTTCCGGCGTGCCAGCCCCGACGGGCGGCTGGCCAGCCTTCCCAGCTATCACGCTTGGTATGTGGCGCTGTGGATAATCCTGCCGGTACTGATTTTCGTTGCCATCTGGAGCGCGATCGCACCCGGCCTCATCAGCCAATCGGTTCTTGCCGCGCCGGCGGCCGATCAGCTTCCCGCGTTCGGCTTCCAGCGGCAGACCATCCTCAACGAAGCGCACGCCGTCGCAACGGGTGCGGCTCAGGGCGTCTTCAATCCGCTCGCTCGCGAATTCATCGAACCCTATCGAGACGCTATAAGCCGCTACAACTGGATCGGCGTGATTATCACGCTGGCCATCGCTTTCCTTGGCGGTGTTTACGCTTTCCTCCGCCTCAAACCCGATTTCGCTGCCCGCAACCGCGTAGAAAAGATCGTTATGGCGATCCTGCTCGGAGCATCGCTTGTCGCCATCCTGACAACTTTGGGAATCTTCGTCAGCCTCGTATTCGAAACCATTCGGTTTTTCGGAATGGTGAATCCGATCGACTTCCTCTTCGGGCTTCATTGGGGCCCCGATCCCATGTCCAGTGCGGACAATCCGGACCCGACACGCTACGGCGCAATTCCGCTCTTCTGGGGCACGCTGTTCATTGGTGCCGTGATAGCAATGATCGTGGCTATTCCGCTCGGGCTCATGAGCGCCATATATCTCACCCAATACGCCAAACCCGCGGTGCGCGCGTGGGTAAAGCCGGCGCTGGAGATCCTCGCCGGCGTACCGACGGTGGTCTATGGCTATTTCGCAGCCCTGACCATTGCCCCCGCCATCCGTGATTTTGCCATCTCGCTGGGCGCCTCAAGCGCCTCTAGCGAAAGCGCGCTTGCCGCAGGCCTTGTCATGGGCGTGATGATCATTCCTTTTGTCAGTTCGATGGCTGACGACAGTATCGCAGCCGTACCCCAGACGATGCGTGATGGCAGTCTGGCCATGGGCGCCACAACCAACGAAACCATCCGCCGCGTGCTCGTGCCCGCCGCATTGCCTGGTATCGTTGCTGGCGTGATGCTGGCTATCAGCCGCGCAATCGGGGAAACCATGATCGTCGTTATGGCGGCGTCTACGGCTGCAAACCTTAGCGCCAACCCGCTTGAGTCCATGACCACGGTGACGGTGCAGATCGTTGCCATGCTAACGGGCGAAGGCAGCTTCGACCACCCGGCAACGTTGAGCGCATTCGCACTAGGCTTCGTGTTGTTCCTCGTCACCCTCGGGCTGAATTTCATCGCCTTGCGCGTCGTCAAGAGGTTCCGCGAAGCTTATGAGTAAGCAAATCGCCCCCACGCGTACGCCCGTATTCGAGGCAAGACTGAAAAAGCGGTACGCGGCCGAAAAGCGCTTCAGGACCATCGGTCTTGCGGCCATCGTCTTTTCGATCGCGGTGCTCGTCTATCTTCTCGGAACGATGACGATAAACGGGATTGGCGGCTTCCAGCGCGCCGAAGTCTCGGTCCCGATCGACTTCACTCAGGCTGGAATCTCCGCCGATCCCGCTGTTATGGATACATCGGAAGCTACACAGTCTCTCGAGGCGCAAGGTCTGCCGCAGGTCGTCGATTATTTCGCCGACCAAGCGCTCGGCGAAGAAGGCGGTGCCGAAATCGGAGGTCAGGCTTGGCGCGATGTGGCGGCTGCGATAGCGGCCGATCCGGGCATCCTCGAGCGGCAGGAAACCTTCTGGCTCCCCGCGAGTGCCAACCTTGCCTCGGGTTACGAGGGCGAAGGTTCGCAGGAGATGCAAGCTCTCGCCGACAGTCTTGCTGCAGAAGGCAAGCTGGAGAAAAACTTCGACCTAGGTTTCTTCAGCCGGGCCGACGCCACCAATCCGCAGCAGGTCGGAATCTGGGGCGCGCTTAAGGGTTCGATTCTCACCATGATCGTGACGCTCGCGCTGGCCTTCCCGATCGGGGTACTCGCTGCCCTCTATCTGGAAGAATATGCGCCTAAGAACAGATGGACGGACCTGATCGAGCTTTCGATCAACAATCTGGCAGCGGTCCCTTCGATCATCTTCGGTCTGCTCGGCCTTGCGGTGTTTCTCACGATCTTTCCAAACCTTCGCTCGGCCCCGCTGATTGGCGGTATGACCCTTGCCCTGATGACAATGCCGGTGATCGTCATTGCCGGTCGCAACGCCATCAAGGCCGTCCCCCCGAGTATTCGCGACGGCGCACTGGCCGTCGGCGCAAGCCCCGTGCAGGTGGTATTTCACCATGTTTTGCCGCTTGCCCTGCCCGGCATCCTGACCGGTACAATTATCGGCATGGCCCGGGCGCTGGGTGAAACAGCACCCCTGTTGATGATTGGGATGCGCGCTTTCGTAGCCTCCCCGCCCGATAGCTTCGCCTCGCCTGCCACTGTTCTTCCGATGCAGATTTTCCTCTGGTCAGACGAGATCGACCGTGGTTTCGTTGAGCGCACGAGCGCTGCTATCATCGTCCTCCTGGTGTTCCTCCTCGTGATGAACGGCCTCGCAATCTACCTGCGCAACAAATTCGAGAAAAAATGGTGACTGTAGTTCACGAAAACCTTGAGAGCACCGAAGCCAAGATGAGTGCGCGGGACGTCTCCGTTTTCTATGGAGACAAGAAAGCGATCGACAACGTCTCGATCGACATCCCCACTCAATACGTGACGGCCTTCATCGGTCCTTCCGGCTGCGGCAAGTCGACTTTCCTGCGTTCGCTGAACCGGATGAACGATACCATCCCCTCGGCCCGGGTCGAAGGCGAAATCACTCTGGACGGCGAAAACATCTACTCGCCCAAGCTTGACGTCGTACAGCTTCGTGCCCGCGTCGGCATGGTGTTCCAGAAGCCCAATCCCTTTCCCAAGTCGATCTACGAAAAC
>CAYPGL010000122.1:0-5109 GCA_964410035.1 uncultured Qipengyuania sp.
TCTGGAAGGACTTCAAGCCCAAGACCGAAGAGGTGATGGAGAAGAAGCCTTCGGAAGTGACCGAGGTGCTGGACGATTTCCTGTCCGACTATCTCTTCCCCGAACGCGCCGACGGCAAAGACCCGCGTCATTGCCCGCTGTGCGAAACGGAGGGGCGCGAAGGCGGACGGCTGGCGCTTCGGGGTGGCCGCTACGGCGCGTTCGTCGCCTGTGCCAACTATCCCGAATGCAAGTTCACCCGCCAGTTCGCCAAGCCCGGCAGTGACGGGGACGATGGCGCGAACGACGGCGCGATGGGCGAGGATCCGGAGACTGGCCTCCCGGTCGAGCGCAAGACGGGCCGTTTCGGTCCCTACATCCAATTAGGTGAGGGCAAAGATGCCAAGCGCGCCAGCATTCCCAAGGATCTCGACGATTTCGATCTCGAATGGGCGCTCAAGCTGCTCAGCCTGCCGCGTATCGTCGGCATGCATCCGGAAACGGGCAAGGACATCGAGGCGAATATCGGCCGGTATGGCCCCTATCTTCGCCACGACGGCAAATATGCCAAGCTGACCAGTACCCGCGACGTATTCGAGACAGGCATGAACACCGCTGTCACGCTGCTGGCCGAAGCGGCCAACCGCAAGGGTGGTGGGCGCGGGAAGGCAGAGCCGATTAAGACGCTGGGCGAACATCCGACCAGCGGCGGCGAGATCAAGGTCATGCCGGGTCGGTACGGCCCCTATGTCACCGACGGCACCACCAATGCCACGATCCCCAAGGACGTGCAGCCCGAAGACGTGACCGAGGCACAGGCCATCGAACTCATCAATGCCCGCGCAGCCAAGGGGCCGGCGAAGAAAAAGACTAAGAAAAAGTCGGCGCCAAAAAAGAAGGCTGCAGCGAAGAAAAAGGCTCCGGCCAAGAAGAAGGGCCCGGCTAAGAAGGATGTGGAGTGATGGCGAAGGAGCGTTTCGAGCGCCACAAGCAGCCCTGGAAATCCGACGAGGCCGGTCAGCTCCGCATGCTGGCCGGGAAGGGAAAAGGCCTCAAGGAAATCGCCAAGGCGATAGGCCGCAGCGAGGAATCGACCAAGGACTTCGCCAAGAAGAACAAGATCGAGATTATGAAGAAGCGGTAGTTGCCGGCCCTAAAGCCGCGCATAGCCTATCACGACGCTCGCTCCCAAAACCACCATGCTGGCGCCTAGCGCCAGGGCGGCCGGACGCGCCTCGTGCTTTCCGTAGGCGAGCGTTACGCCCAGTTTGACTGCCATGTTGGCGAGGATCGTTCCCGCTATGGCCAGTGCGGCGAGGGCGGGTTCGATGGTGCCGGGTTCCAGCCCGCCTGCGGTCACGATTGCCGCATCGACGTCCATGCTGCCCATCAGCAGCAGGAGCACTGCAATGCCCTGCTCGCCGAATTCACCTTGGGCCCAGCGCGCCGCGACGGCGGCGCTGGCCACGAAAACCACGAAGGTGAGCGCTGGTACCAGTGCGATGGGGTTGCCCGGCGGCGCAGGGCCGGTCGTTGAAGGAGCCTTGCGATAGAGCCACCAGGCCGTGGCAAAGCCTACGGTCAGCGCGGGCGCGATGACGAATACGAAATGGGGGAGAAGGCTTGTTGCCAGGATCGCGACAAGCACGACAACCCTCAGATACATTACTGCGCTCGCCAACGCGATGCCTGCATTCTCTGCGCCGCCCCCCGTACCCGCACCGATTTTCTGAGCGAAAGAATGGGTGACCGCTGTCGAACTGTAGGCGCCTCCGATCAGGGCAGTCGCAATCGTTCCGTGGCGAGCGCCGAACAGCCGGTTAGCGACGTAGCCGGCGAAGGAGAAGCCCGTGACGATGACTACCACGAGCCACAGATTGCGCGGCTCCCATGCGTCGTATGGACCGAAGCGGCCTTCAGGCAGGAAGGGAAAAACCGCGAGCGCAATTACCGCATAGCGCGCAAAAGCCTTGATATCGTCTTCGTCCAATGCGCCGACCCAGCGATGGACCTCGCTGCGCAGCGCGAGTAGTAGCGTCACCACTGCTCCACCTGCCACAGCCAGCACCGCCTCGCCCAACCCGGCAATGAAGCCGAGGCCCAATGTCACCATCGCGGCTATCGCCGAAGTAGCATCGGGCTGGCCTTCGATAACCGCACGCGAGTATCCGATCGCCATGACGGTCGCTGCTCCGGCGAAGAGCACACCCGCGACGGCTTCGAAGCCGGAAAGGGCAAGCAAACCGGAGAGGCCAGCGGTGAGTGCAAGGAGAGCGAAGGTCCGAATACCCGCAACTCGCTGGCCATCCCGGGTCCCGCGCAGCTTCCAGCCGCGTTCCAGCCCGACCATCAGGCCGACGGCAAGTGCCGCGCCAAGGTGGCTCAGGGTGTCTGTCCAACCCATCGCAGCGAGAGCCTCAACGTGTCCAGTCGAGGCCCATTTCCTCGAACATTTCCTTGTCCTCGCTCCAGCGTTCGTCGGTCTTGACGTGGAGGAAGAGGTGAACCTTCTGGCCCAGAAGTTCGCTCAATTCCTCGCGTGCGGCCTGGCCGATGGCCTTGATCCGGCTACCACCCTTGCCGAGCACGATGGCACGCTGGTTGTCGCGCATCACGACGATCTGCTGGTGGATCTCGACGCTGCCGTCCTTGCGCTGGATATATTTTTCGGGCCGGACGGCGCTGTCGTAGGGCAGCTCCTCGTGCAATTGCTGATAAAGCTGCTCGCGAGTGATCTCGGTAGCCAGCAGCCGCTCGCTGGCATCGGAAACCTGGTCTTCGGGATACATCCACGGACCTTCGGGCATCAGCTCGGCAAGCGCCTGCTTCATCTCAGGCACGCCGTCGCCGGTGAGCGCGGAGACGAAATAGACTTCCGAGAATTTGACCTTCTCGCCCAGCTCCTGCGCCAGCGCTAGCAAGGGTTCCTTCTTCGCCACGTCAACTTTGTTAAGCACGAGGATCTTGCGTTCCGGTCGGTCCTTGAGAGCCTCTACGAGAGGCTCCAGCTCGTGCCGCCGCTGCTTTACCGGATCGACCAGCAGAAGCACTGCGTCGGCGGCTTCCGCGCCTTCCCATGCTGCGCTGACCATCGCGCGGTCGAGCCGGCGCTTGGGCGCGAAGATTCCAGGCGTGTCGACGAGGATCATCTGCGTATCGCCGTGCAGGGCAATGCCCAGCATGCGGGCGCGGGTTGTCTGCGCCTTGGCGGATGTGATCGCGACCTTCTGGCCGACCAGCTGATTCACCAGCGTGGACTTGCCAGCGTTGGGCGCGCCGATAACGGCAACAAGGCCGCAGTGTGTTTTCTGTTCGGTCATCCGAACTTCTCCATGAATTCCTTGGCTGCAGCTTTTTCGGCTTCGCCCTTGCTGTTGGCGGTGGCGGTGGCTTCGCCGACTTTGTGAACCTTTACCCGGACAGTGAACTGCGCCGCGTGATCGGGGCCCGAACGTTCGACCACCTCGTATTCTGGGGGCTTGCGGCGGTTACCCGCAGCCCATTCCTGTAAGGCGCTCTTTGGGTGTTTGATTTCGCCTGCGCCGCTCTCCAGCGCCGGGCGCCAGAGCTGGTGAACGAGATCGCGCGCTGCCGCAAAGCCATTGTCGAGAAACTGCGCGCCGAGCAGTGATTCCATCACGTCACCCAGGATATTGTCGCTATCGGTGCCGCCATCGGCGCGGGCCTGCTTCGAAATGCGCATATGCTCGGACAGGCCGATCCCGCGGGCCACGGTGGCGCACATTTCGCGGCTGACGATAGCATTTAGACGCTGGGCCAACTTGCCCTCCGGCGCTTCGCTCCGCTCGTAGAGCCAGTGCGCGATGGAAAGGCCGAGCACACGATCACCCAGGAATTCGAGACGCTCGTAGTCGTCCTTCTCGCCCATGCTGCCGTGGGTAAGGGCGGCCACCCAGAGCGCATCGTCGCCGACCGCGAATCCGGTCGCCTCCAGCCAACCGCGTGTTTCGGGCTTCAGACCTTTCATATGTCGCTGCCGATCCGGTCCCATCGGGCCGCAGTGAACCATGTCCAGGGCAGTAGCCACTCGGCGCTGCCGTCGGTCGACCACAACACCATGCTGGCACGAGCCACCAGCAAATCTGCATCGACGAGTCCCACGCCTCCTCCGGGGGTCGCCGGGAAGCGGCTGTCGAGGGAATTATCGCGATTGTCGCCCATCACGAAGATCTTGCCCTGCGGCACCACGATCGGCTCGAAATCATCCTGCATCGAGGGCCCGAAGTCGATGGTGGCATAGCTTTTACCGGATGGCAGTGTCTCGATGACCTGGCGGTAACGGCAGGTGTTTTCGCCGACGACAGTGCCGCCGTCAGACCGGCAACTGGTGTTGGCGCTCATCGGAATGTCGACGAACCCGCCGCGTTCCTGCCGCAGGGGTTCGCCATTGAGATAGACCGTTCCGCGCCGCACCGCGATCGTATCTCCCGGCAGGCCTATCGCGCGTTTGACATAGTCGGTGCCGTCGACCGGATGCTTGAAAATCACCACGTCGCCGCGCTCTGGCAGGTCGGCGAAGACGCGTCCCGGGATCAGGGGAGCCTCGAACGGCAGAGACAGGCTGGAATAGCCATAAGGCCATTTCGCCGCGACGAGATAATCGCCGTTCCGCAGGCCGGGGAGCATGCTCTCGCTGGGAATGGTGAAGGGCGAGAAGATGAAGCTGCGGAAGATTAGCACCACTGCCACCAGCTTCAGGACGAACTTGAGGAAATCCCCCCAGCTTTCCTGCTCTTCCTGCGGTCTGTCGGTTGCAAGGGTTTCCGCCGGATCGATATCGGCATCCGGCTGTATAAGGCGGGGGTTCTCATTCATCGCCGAAAGCCCTAGTCGCACAGGCGCGACCATCAAAGGATTTTTGCCCGCCATGACCAAATCTGCCGCCGCTATCTGGACCGATCTTGCCAGCCTGCCGCAACCTACCTTGCTCGAATTGTTCAGCACCGAGCGTGATGGTGGCGAAGGCGTCGAGGAACCAGGCGGGGCGGAGCGTGTGGCGATGTTTTCCGGCCGGATCGAACTGGCTGGCGATACCGTCGAGGACCTGATGGCGCCGGGCGGCATACTGTTCGACTGGTCGAAAACCCATCTCGACTGCGCTGTGCTGGC
>CAYPGL010000122.1:5119-5883 GCA_964410035.1 uncultured Qipengyuania sp.
CCGTGCGGCTCTGTCGAATTTCGCCGATCTGGCCGAGGCGATGGATTTCGCAGGCCAGCGTCACAAGCTGTTCGCGGGCGAGGTGGTCAATCCGACGGAAGGCCGCGCCGCCGACCATGCGACACTACGCGGCGTGGGCGACGAGGCGAAGGTGGAAGAAGCCGCGGCGCTGATCGACCGCATGGGCATGCTGGTCGAGGCGATCCATCAGGGCGCCTTGGGCGAAATCGAGCATCTCATCCATATCGGCATCGGTGGCAGCGCGCTGGGACCGGCACTGGGCGTGGACGCGCTGAGCCGCGACTTTGCCCGGTGCGATGTCCATGTCGTCTCGAACATCGATGGCGTTGCGCTTGAGGCTGCGTTTGTGAAATGCGACCCGGCCAAGACCCTGATTGCGGTGGCGAGCAAGACCTTCACCACCATCGAGACGATGACCAATGCGCAGAGCGCGCTCAAATGGCTTGCCGACAACGGCGTTTCCGATCCGGGCGGCCGGGTGGTGGGGCTGACCGCCAATCCCGAAGGCGCGGTGGAGTGGGGCGTCGACGAGACGCGCATCCTGCCGTTTCAGGAAAGCGTCGGCGGGCGCTATTCGATCTGGTCCAGCATCGGCTTTCCCATCGCAATGTCGGTGGGGATGGATGATTTCCGCGACATGCTGGCCGGCGCAGCAGCGGTCGATGCGCATTTCCGCGACGCGGACATTGCCGACAATCTAATCCTTCGCGCGGCCTTCGCCGATCTCTACTACACTCGTGTTC